>CAYNRD010000020.1:6232-12557 GCA_964399515.1 uncultured Mycobacteriaceae bacterium
CCGAAGTGCGCCCCCTGGACGGCCTGAGCGGCGAGGAGTTCGGTGCCCGGCCGGGCACGTCCCGGTACACCTGGGTCTTGGACCCGATCGACGGCACCAAGGCGTTCCTGTCCGGCCGGCCGCTGTTCGTGACCCTGATCGCGGTGCTGGAGGGGGACCGGCCGGTCCTGGGCGTGATCGACCAGCCAATCCTGGGCGAGCGCTGGGTTGGAGCCAGCGGGCACCCGACCACCTTCAACGGCGCACCGGCCCGGGCCGTCGCGGTCCCGGACCCGACGCGCGCCCTGATCGGCGCCACCGACCCGTTCATGTTCCGGGGCGGTGACGCGGTGGCGTTCGAGCGGGTGCGCAGCCGGGCCGCCGCCACCGTCTGGGGCGGGGATGGTTATCTGTATGGGTTGGTCGCCTCTGGCCACATGGACGCGGCGGTCGAAGCGGATTTGAAACTGCACGACTTCGCCGCCCTGGTCCCGGTGGTGACCGGTGCCGGCGGACAGATGACCGATTGGCGGGGTGCGGCCCTGGGTCCCGGCTCGGACGGGCGGGTTATCGCCAGCGGCGATGCCGGTTTGCACGCGCGGCTGGTGGCCCTACTGTCGGGGTGAGGCCGGCTTCGCCTTGCCGGTGTCACGATTGTTTCCCAACGCTTCAGGCCATGCATTTGCTTCGTTCTCGCCTCGGCATCCTCACCTTGTTGGCCCTGGTCTGGGCAGCCCCCGTGGCGGCCCCGGCGGCGGAGCCGATCGTCACCCATGCCCTGACCGAACTCGGGACGCCCAAATACGGCCCCGAGGTTGGGTCTTTCGCCTACGCCAACCCCGACGCCCCCAAGGGCGGGGCCGTCACCCTGGGCGTGTTCCCGGAGTTCGACAGTCTGAACTTCATCCCGCGCCAGGGCGTGTTCGCGACCCCGGTGGCCTTGATCCATGCGCCCTTGATGGCCGCCAGCCAGGATGAACTGGGCGTCTATTACGGGGCCATCGCCAGCCACGTCACCCATGCCGCCGACGCCAGCTGGATCACCTTTCACCTGCGGCCCGAAGCCCGCTTTTCCGACGGGGTGCCGGTCACGGCCGACGACGTGGTGTGGACCTTCGAGCAGATCATGGCGGTCGGCTCCCCCATCCTGCGCGCCCAGTACGCCGAAGTGGCCGGGGTCGAAGCGGACGGCCCGCATGCGGTGACCTTCCGCCTGACCACCACCGGCCAGATGAAACCCTTGACCCGTCTGGCCACCTTGACCGTACAACCCAAGCACTACTGGACCGCCGAGGGGCGCGACATTGGCCAAACCACCCTGGAGCCGCCGATCGGCGCCGGCCCGTACCGCCTGACCGCGGTGACCCCGGGCAGCGATCTGCGCTTCGAGCGGATCGAGGATTTCTGGGGCCAGGACCTGCCGGTCTACCGGGGTCAATACAATTTCGACCGCATCGATTACGACTACTACCGGGATCGGACGGTGCTGTTCCAAGCCTTCATCGCCGGCGAATACGACCTCAGGCGGGAGTTCAGCTCCAAGAATTGGGCACAGAACTACGCGGTCGATGCGATCCGGGACGGGCGCATGCGCCGGGCGGAGATCGACGGCTTCTCGTTCCGGGGCATGCAAGGCTATGGCTACAATACCCGGTTGGCAAAGTTCCAGGATTCCCGCGTGCGGGAGGCGTTGGGGCTGATCTATCCGTTCGAATGGGTGAACGAGACGATCATGTTCTCCTCCTATGACCGGTTGGACAGCTATTTCCCCAATTCGGGCTTCGGCATGGCGGGGCCGCCGGCGCCGGCCGAGGCGGCGTTGCTGGAACCCTATCGGGATCAGTTGGACCCGCGCGTGTTCACCGAGCCGTTCCAACTGCCCCGGAACCCGCAAAACCGCGCCAGTCGGGAGAACATCCGAGCGGCGCTGGGCCTGTTGTCCCAGGCCGGCTGGACCGTTCAAGACGGTGTCCTGTCCAATGCCGAGGGCACGGCGTTCCGCTTTGAAATCCTGGTCAATACGCCGCTTCTGAACCCGCACACCCAGGCCTGGCTGCGCAATCTGGAGCGGATCGGCGTCACCGCCGAGATCCGGGTGGTCGACAGCGCCCAATACCAGGCCCGCTTCCAGGAGCGGGATTTCGACGTCATCATCTTCGTCCCCTCCATCCAATTGCCGCCGGGCCCGGAGCTGCGCGGCTTCTTTGGCTCGGGTTGGGCCGACGTGCCGGGCAGCTTCAACCATTTGGGCATCCAGGACCCGGTGGTGGACGGCCTGATCGAGGCGGTGCTGGCCGCCGGCACCGAAGCGGATCTCAGGGCGGCCACCGCGGCGCTGGACCGGGTGCTGATGTGGTCCCATTACGTGGTGCCGCATTGGTTCAGCCGGGAGGTGTGGTTGGCCTGGTGGGACCGCTTCGGGTTCCCCGAACCCCATCCGCGCTATAACCTTGGTTTTCCCGCTTCCATCGGCTTTCAGCCAACCTGGTGGATCGACCCCGACCGGGACGCACAACTGACGGAGCTGCGCTGACCATGTCGCGACCCCGCCCCCGCCGCTGGACGGCGCTGCTGTTCGGCCTTGGCCTGGGCACGACCATGCCCTTGGCCGCCCAGGCCGCCGATGGCGTCCACGCCCTGACCGCCTTCGGGCTGGAGCCGATCTTCGGCCCCGAGCAGGTCTGGAGCTATGTCGACCCCGACGCGCCCGGGGGCGGCGCCATCCGCCTGTCCACCTTCGGCGCCTTCGATACCCTGAACGGCTTTTCCACCCGCGGCGACGCCGCCCCGGGCATGGGGCTGACCCTGTCCCAGATCGGCTCCGGTTCCGCCGAGGAGACCTCGGTGATCTATGGCGAACTGGCGGAAAGCTTCACCCTGAGCGAGGACCGGTCCGAGCTGATCATCCGCCTGAAGGAGGGGATCTTCTTCCACGACGGCGAGCCAATCACGGCCCAGGACGTGGTGTTCACCTTCGACACGCTGGTGGAAAAGGCCCTGCCCGTCTACCGGGTGCAGACCTTCCAGGGCGTGGCCGGGTATGAAGCGGTCGATGAGCGGACGGTGCGGGTGACCTTCACCGACACCATCAACCCGGAACTGCCGATCGGCATTGCGTCCCTGCCGGTGCTGCCCGAACATTATTGGCGCGACCGGGATTTCGACCGCCTGACCCTGGAGCCGCCGCTGGGCAGCGGGCCGTACCGGGTCAGCGACGTCCAGGCGGGCCAGTTCATCGAGTTCGAACGGGTACCGGACTGGTGGGGGGCCGATCAGGCCCGCAACCAGGGCAGCTTCAATTTCGAGCGCATTCGGTTTGACGTCTACCGGGACAACGCCGTCCGGCATGAAGCGATCAAATCCGGCGCCTTCGATTATCTGACCGTTTCAGACCCCAAGGAATGGGCCCAAGGCTTCAACGGCATCGGTGCGGTCGATGAGGGGCTGCTGCGCCTGGAGGTGATCGAGAACAAGGCGCCGGCGCGCTTCACCGGCATCTTCTTCAACACCCGGGTGCCGCGCTTCCAGGACGTTCGCGTCCGCAAGGCGATCGCGATCCTGTTCGATTTCGAGGCGCTGAACCGCCTGGCGATGTTCGACCTGCGCCAGCGCACGGTCAGCATGTTCCAGAATTCCGAATTCCAGGCCCAGGGCGCGCCGGAAGGCCGGGAGCTGGAGATTCTGGAACAATTCCGCGGCCGCGTCCCGGACGACCTGTTCACCGAGGTGCCGACGCCGCCGGTGACCGACGGTTCGGGCCGCAACCGCGCCGTGCTGCGGGAAGCCGGCCAGCTGCTGGACGCCGCCGGCTGGCCGGTCCAGGACGGCAAGCGCACCCATGCCGAAACGGGCGAGGTTCTGTCGGTGCAGATCGTCTACACCTCCGACACCTTTGAGCGGTTCCTGCTGCCCTATCGCGACGGGTTGGCCCGGGCCGGCATCGAGGTGGAGTTGCGCCGCATCGATCCGGCCTCCTGGGTCAACATCTACCGGGACCGGCAATATGACATGCTGCCGGGCGGGGTCGGGCCGATCTACCCGCCGGGCAGTGAGATGCGGGATTTCTTCGGCTCCGCCACCGCCGATTTCCCCAACAGCCAGAACGTCGCCGGCATCGCCGACCCGGTCTTGGATGAGATGATCGAACTGGTGGTCAACTCCCAAACCTGGGAGGAGCGGGTGGCGGCCGGCCGGGTGCTCGACCGCTATATGCGCTCGTTGTGGCTGTTCCTGCCGCTGTTCCACGACCCGGAAATCCGCGTCGCCCACTGGGACATGCTGGGCCGGCCCGAGACCGTGCCCCGGTTCGGCACCAGCCTGACCGGCTTCTGGTGGTTTGATCCGTCGAACACCGCCGCCTTGCCGGAGAATCGCTGACCCCGATGCTCGCCTACATCCTGCGCCGGTTGCTGCTGATGGTTCCGACCCTGCTCGGCATCCTGACCATCAATTTCTTCATCATCCAATTGGCGCCCGGCGGGCCGATCGAACAGATCATCGCCGAATTGCAGGGCATCGGCGGCGGGGCCTTGGACCGGGTGACCGGCGGCACCGGCGATCTGACCGGCCCCGGCGCCCAGACCGCCGGGGAGACGGCCACGGGCGGTGACGGCAATTCCGCCTATCGGGGCGCGCAAGGGCTGGACCCCGCCTTCATCGCCGAGCTGGAACAGCAATTCGGCTTCGACAAGCCGATCCATGAGCGGTTCCTGATCATGATCGGCAACTATCTGACCTTCGATCTGGGGGAGAGCTATTTCCGCGACGTGTCGGTGGTCGATCTGGTGATTGAAAAACTGCCGGTCTCTATTTCCCTGGGCCTGTGGACCACGCTGCTCGTCTATCTGATCTCCATCCCACTGGGCATCCGCAAGGCGGTCAAGGACGGCAGCCGGTTCGATGTCTGGACCTCCACCATCGTCTCTGTCGGCTATGCCATCCCGGGCTTCTTGTTCGCGATCTTGCTGATCATTCTGTTCGCCGGCGGCCGGTTCCTGGACATCTTCCCCTTGCGCGGCCTGGTCTCGGACAATTGGGCGGACCTGCCGATCCATCTGCAGATCCTGGATTACTTCTGGCATATCACCCTGCCGGTGCTGGCCATGGTGATCGGCGGCTTCGCGCAGCTGACCCTGTTGAGCAAGAATTCATTCCTGGATCAGATCGGCCAGGTGTACGTGCTGGCGGCCAAGGCCAAGGGGCTGACCGAAAACCGGGTCCTGTACGGCCACGTGTTCCGCAACGCCATGCTGATCGTCATCGCCGGCTTCCCGGGCGCGTTCGTCAGCATCCTGTTCACCGGCAGCCTGCTGATCGAAATCATCTTTTCGCTGGACGGGCTGGGCCTGCTTGGCTTCGAGGCGGTGTTGCAGCGCGATTATCCGGTGATGCTGGGCACGCTGTACGTGTTCACCCTGATCGGCCTGCTGCTGAACCTGATTTCGGACATCGTCTACACCATCGTCGATCCCCGGATCGATTTCGAAGCGCGGAGGGTGTGACCGATGACCGTCGACGCCGTCCCCGCCCCAGTCCGCGTCCGCCCGCCCCGGGACCGGTTCCTGGGCATCGCCATCTCGCCCCTGACCCGGCGGCGGATCGAGAACTTCAAGGCCAACCGCCGGGGCTTGTGGGCGCTGCGCATCTTCGGCGTGCTGTTCGTGCTCAGCCTGTTCGCGGATGTGCTGGCCAATGACAAGCCGCTGCTGATCTGGTTCGACGGTGCCGTCTATACGCCGATCCTGGAAGCCTATCCCGAGACCACCTTTGACGGCGAGTTCGAGACCGAGGCCGACTATACGGACCCGTTCGTGGTCGAGCTGATCGAGGACAAGGGCTGGATGATCTGGCCGCCGATCCCGTTTCGGTTCGACACCATCAACTTCAACCTGACCGAGCCGGCGCCCAGCCCGCCCTCCACGGTCAACTGGCTGGGCACCGATGACCAGGGCCGGGACGTACTGGCCCGTCTGATCTATGGGTTTCGAATCTCGGTGCTGTTCGGCCTGACGCTGACCATCGCCGCCACGGTCATCGGCGTCGCCGCCGGGGCGGTGCAGGGCTATTACGGCGGCTGGACCGATCTGTTGTTCCAGCGCTTCATCGAGATCTGGAGTTCGGTGCCGCTGTTGTTCGTGATCCTGATCCTGGCCAGCGTGATCACCCCCGGCTTCTGGACCTTGCTGGCCATTCTGCTGTTGTTCAGTTGGATGGCCAATGTGGGCGTGGTGCGGGCGGAATTCCTGCGCGCGCGCAATTTAGAATACGTCAAGGCGGCCCGGGCCCTGGGCCGAAGCGACCGGGTGATCATGGCCAAGCACGTGCTGCCTAACGCCATGGTCGCCAC
>CAYNRD010000021.1:0-12494 GCA_964399515.1 uncultured Mycobacteriaceae bacterium
CAGCGCGATCCACAGGCCCGCCATCACCGCCAGGCCCAGCCCGATGATGAACAGCCGGTAATGGGGGTACAACTGATCGCCAATCGGCAGCCCACCCGACAGGCCCGGCGGCGCCGACACCCCCAAGGGCAGCTCCCCCCAAACGAAGCGCTGGATGTCCAGGATCACGAAGATCAGCCCGAAGGTGACCAGCACCTGGTTCAACGGCCCCGCCGAGCGCATGCGGTCGATCAGCGAACCGTACAACCCGGCCCCGATCGCCATGACGATCAACGGCGCCAGGATCAGCGCCAGCCAGAACGAGCCCGTGAAGGCCGCGACCGAAAAGCCGATGAACGCGCCAAGCGCGTACAGCGAGCCATGGGCCAGGTTGACGAAATTCATCAGCCCGAACACCACGGTCAGCCCGACCGACAGCAGGAACAGCAGCATGGAGAATTGCAGCCCGTTCAAGAGCTGAATGATCCAGATTTGGGGGTCTAACATCCAATCGGTCCGTCGGGTGGCGCGGTGTGGGGCGGCGATGGCCCTCAGCGCTTGAGCAGGTTTTTCAGGAAACCGCCGGGCGGCGGCGTCTCCGTCCGCTGGTCCATCTCCGCGAAGTATCCGCGATCCCGCGCCTGCGCAAGGCGCATCTCCACCTCCACGTCGTGCAGCCGCTTGACCTCCGCGTCGCTGCCGGGCCCCTGGATCAGCCGGAAGCCCAGGCCTTGGCCGGCCAGCAGCGCCTCCCGGTCGGGGCAGTGGTGCAGCACCACCCGATCGGCCCCCAAGCGGCCGATGTCCTCGGCCAGGGCCTCGGCGTCGGCCTGGGCCAGGCCGGCCAGATCGTCCCGCCACCGCACCTTCCAGTAGACCTTGCGGGCCGGGTCCGGGCGCTGTTCGGCCAGACCCGCATGCGGCACGTCATCCAGGGCCACGGTGGCGTGATAGGCGTCCAGCCGCTCCCGCGCCCGGCGGGCCAGGGCCGGGTGCGCCTTCACATCCAGATAGGGCAGTTCGAACACCAGCCGCTCCTGCCAGTCGAAATCCGCCTCATGGACGAAGGTCTTGAAGTCATCGGACAGGATGGTTTCCAGATGCATGTTGATCCACAGCGGCCGGGACGCGGCCGACCGGTCCCGGATCAGGTGGTAGAACATGCGTCCATCCAGGATTTCCGTGACCCGGTCGAACAGCCACGGGTTGCGCCGGATGGTGATGCCGAACATCTGCTCCAGGGCGTCGATCGAGCAGGACAGCTCGGAGGCGACCACGCGCGGGCTTTCGGGTTCGGTGAAGTCATGGACGGGCTGTTCCCGGACCAGGCTGGACAGATCGGCCGAATGCAGGCTGCGTTCGATGACCAGAAAGCGGGACAGGCTGTCATCGCCGTCCATGGCGTCGTGCTCGGTCGCCACATCGGCGTGGTCGGGCTCATGGACGCCCGCCTCGGCGGCCAACTGGCGGATCCGGGCCAGAAACCCGCCGTCGCGCCGGCTGACCTCGAACACCTCGGTCTCGATGCCGGGGCTGCCATGCTCGACCAGGATGGCGGAGAAATGCGCCAACTGGTCCAGGATGTGCCGGGTCCTGGCTTTCTCCGCGAACACCGCGATGCGGTGGAAGGCCAGCACGAACATCTCCACCTCGTCCCCGGACAAGAAGCCGTGAATCTTGGTCTTGATCACCCGGAAGAAGTAGGGGTCCTCGATATGGGGCAGGTGATGCAGGTTGATCAGGATCATCGACAGGGGCTTTTGCGTCGATTTCAGCGCCGCCGCCCGGCGGACCAGCCGCCATTCCTGGGTCTTCATGGCCGATCCTCCCCCTCAGCACCCGGCGCCGCACCGCCCGTACCCGGCACCAGCACCAGCCGCACGCGGCGGTTCAGCGCGCGCCCTTCGGCGGTGGCATTGGTGGCCCTGGGGGCCGTGTCGGCATAGCCGATCGCCCTCAGCCGCCCGGGTGGCAGCCCCTCGGCGATCAGCGCCCGGGCGACCGCGGTGGCGCGCGCGGTCGACAACTCCCAATTGGACGGAAACCGGTCGGTTGCGATCGGCAGGGTGTCGGTGTGCCCCTCCACGTCGATCCGGGCATCGACCGAGGCCAAGGCCGGCTCCAGCACCGCCAGCACCTTCGCCCCGCTGGGGGTCAGCGCGGCCTGGGCGCTGGGGAATAAGATCGTCTCACGCATTTCGATCACCACCCGCTGGTTGACCACCTTGACGTCGATATCCTCGGTCTCGGCCAGGTGTTCGCGCAAGGTTTCGGAGATCGCACCACTCAACCGCCGCAGGGCGCGCAGGCGTTCAAGCTCCCGGTCCGGGGCCGGCGGGCGCTCGGCCAGTTCCGGCCGCGCCGGGGCCGGTGGTTCTTCCAGCGCGAGCGGTCGCTCCGGGTCATCCGGTTGGTCCGCCAGCGGGCGCAACGGGATCGGCTCACCCCGGAACACGATCAGCGGCCGGCCGCCATCCAGCACCACCGCCTCCTGGCCGGGCGCATCCTCGGGCGTCTCGAAACTGCTCAGCGCTACCAGCACCACGAACATGGTCAACATCAGGGTGACCATGTCGGTGTAGGTCAGCATCCAGGCATCCTCATCCGCCGGGCCGTCCTCGGCCGGGGCGGTGCCATGGCCGTGCCGCGCGGGGCCGCCGCGCCTTGGGGTCTTGGGCGGCGCCATGTCAGGCCACCGCCCGGGTGCCGTGTTCGTGGATTTCGTCCCGGTAGGTTTCAATCAGGGTGCGCATCTGGTCCCCGATCACGGTCGGCCCCCGGCCCAGGCGCAACAGGATCACCCCTTCCAGCAGCACGTTCATCATCTGCACCCGCCGGGCGGTGCGCTGCTCCATGCGGATGGCGATCGGCTTGAACACCATGTTGGCCAACATCAGCCCATAGACGGTGGTGATCAAGGCCACCGACATGTCCCGGCCGATCAGCTCCAGATCGCCCGAGCCCAGCCCGCCCAGCATGCCGATCAAGCCGACCAGGGTGCCCAGCATGCCGAAGGCCGGCGCGAACGCGGCCAGCATGCGGAACAGTTTTGCCTCCGCCGCCTCCCGCTCGCTCAGTTTTTGGATCCGCCAGGACAGGATATGCATGATGTCGTCGGTCGGCGTGCCATCGACGGCGAATTGCAGGCCCAGGCGCAGGAACGGGTTGTCCAGCTTGGCGATCGCCTTCTCGGCCGCTTGGATGTCGCTGCCGTGGTAGACCCGGGCGATATCGATGATGCGGGCGATGTCCTCATCGATCGCCCGCTCGCGCTGGAACAGGGCCCCGAAGGCGGTGATCATCGCCCCCAACTGGGAGCCGCGAAAGGCGATCAGCGTCGCGGCGACCGTGCCGCCCAGCACGATGCCCATGCCCATGGGGTTCCAGAAATAGCCGATCTGGCCGCTGGAAAAGACCACCAGCAGGGCAACGGAAACCACACCCAAAAGACCGACAACAGTGGTGGCCATGATGCTTTACGCCCGGGGACGGTCCAGGGAGGCCGGGCGCGGCCCCAAAAAAGATGCGCCCGGTGGGACATAACCCCACCGGGCGGCATCGGATCATTGACTTGGAGCAGGACCGCGGATGATCAGCCCAACCCGCAGCCATTGGCCGGATCGCGCACCGCTTCGACCACGTCCATGATCTGCTGGCTGGCGCCAGCCTCGGTCACATTGGTCTTATAGATGTAGATGTTCTGGACCACATTGTTGGTGGCGGGATCGATCTCCAGCGGCCCGCGGGGGCCGTTGAACTTCACCTTGGGCAGTTTCTCGGCCAGCTTGTCCTTGTCGTCGCCGGCTTTCTTGATCGCCTCGATGATCAGCCGGCCGGCGTCGTAGCCTTGGACCGCGAATTCCGAGCCGACCCGGCCGAACTGCGCCTGGTAGTCCGCCTGGAAACGCGCGTTCTCCGGGTTGTCGATGGTCGGCACGTAGTTCAGCGCCGTGACGATGCCGTCCGCCGCGGCCCCCTGGGCGTTGACATAGGCGGCCGAGACCAGCCAGCCGGACCCGTAGAGCGGCGTGCTCTCCTTCAGGCCGAAGCTGTCATATTGCTGGACGAAGCTGATCGCCTCCCGCCCGGCATAGAACACGAAGATGCCGTCGGGCTCGGACGCCCGGGCGGCGGTCAGGAACGGCCCGAAATCGGAAGTCTGGCCGAAGGGGGTGAACTGGCCGCCGACGATCTCCCCGCCCGCCGCTTTGAACTCACGGGCGAAGGTTTCGATCATCTGGTGGCCGGCGGCATAGTCGGCGGCCAAGGTGTAGATACGCCGCACGCCCTGCTCGAACAGATAGGGGCCGATCGGCCGGTTGACCTGGCTGTTGGAGAAGGACACCCGCACCACATACGGGCTGCACCGTTCCCCCGTCGCCAGGTCGTTGCCGGCGTTGGCGACCACGATCGGGGTCTGGGACTGGTGGGCGAAGTCCTGCACCGCCGCCAGCACCGCCGAGGATGCGATGCCGGTCACCACGTCGACCTCATCCTGCAGCACCAGCTTGCGCATCTTTTGCAGGCCGGGCTGGGGCCGGGTCTCGGTGTCTTCCTCGACCACGGTCAAGGTGTGCTCACCCAGTTCGGCACCGAAATGCTCCACGGCCAGGTTGAAACCGTTGGTCATTTCCTCACCCAAGGCCGCCAGCGGGCCGGATTTCGGCATCAACAGGCCGATCTTGTAATCGGCGGCCAGGGCCGGGGCGGCCACAAGGGCCAAAGCCGCCACGGAGGCGGCCAGGGTTTTGCGCAACATTCGTGTTCCTCCCAGTGACCCGCCGGTGCGGCCGGCGGCGTTTCAGCCCCGTGTTCGGGGCGATTGGCGGGGCCTCTTGGCCCCTTCCCGCGCATAACAAACCGTTTCCGAACACGCCGTCAACAGCCCGCTCCCTACGGGCTTCGGTGCAATATTCTGCAAAAACTTTCGTGAGGGTTGGTGGACATGGGCCACGGGGATGCATAATAGCACCCGTAACAAATGAGACGGTGGCTGCAGAACAAAACCGGCCACCGCCAGGGATGGACCGACCATAATGCAAGACCAAGCCCGCTATAACGCCGCGTCGGTGTTCGTAGACCGCAATCTGGACGCCGGCCGGGCCGACAAGCCCGCCTTCATCGAAGGCGAGCGGTCGATGACCTATGGCCAATTGAAGACCGAGACCGAGCGGGTCGCGGGCCTGCTGCTGGGGCTGGGCCTGCGGCGGGAGGAACGGGTGGCTCTGGCCGTGCTGGACACGCTGGAATTCCCGGCCCTGTTCTTCGGTGCCATGCGCACCGGCATCGTGCCGGTGGCGGTCAACACCCTGCTGACCCCGGATGCCTATCGGTTCATCCTGTCGGACAGCCGGGCCCGGGTGCTGGTGGTCTCCGCCCCGCTGTTGGAGGCCTTCGCGCCGATCCTGGACCAGGTCGATACCTTGGAGACGGTGATGGTGATCGGCGACACGCCGCCGGAAACCAAGCTGGACCGGCCGCGCCTGGTCGATTACCGCACCGCGCTGGCGGCAGCCTCGCCATCCTTGGCGATTGCGCCGACCACCAAGGATGACATCGCGTTCTGGCTTTACTCCTCCGGCTCGACCGGCGCGCCCAAGGGCGTCTGCCATGTCCATGCCAGCCTCATGGAAACCGCCCACCGCTTCGGCCTGGGCGTCTTGGGCATCACCGAAGGCGATGTGGTGTTCTCCGCCGCCAAGCTGTTCTTCGCCTATGGCCTGGGCAACGGGATCACCTTTCCGATGGCGGTGGGGGCGACCACCGTGCTGCTGGCCGGCCGGCCGACGCCGGAGGCGGTCTACGCCACCTTAAGCACCCACAACCCGACGCTGTTTTTCGGCGTGCCGACCCTCTACGCCGCCATGCTGGCCCATCCTGGCGCGGGGCCGGCCCTGTCCTCGAACCGGCTGCGGCTGTGCGTGTCGGCCGGCGAGGCCCTGCCGGAGGAGGTCGGCAAGGCCTGGCAGGCCCTGTTCGGGGTCGAAATCGTCGATGGGGTCGGCTCCACGGAGATGCTGCACATCTTCCTGTCCAACGCGCCGGGCCAGGTGGTCTATGGCACGTCCGGGCGGGCGGTGCCGGGATATGATTTGCGCCTGGTCGATGAGGCCGGCCAAGAGGTGCCAGCGGGCGAGGTGGGCGAATTGCTGGTGCGCGGGGCATCCGCCGCGCAAGGATACTGGAACCGGCTGGACAAGACCCGCGCCACCTTCGAAGGGGCCTGGACCCGCACCGGCGACAAATACACCCGCGATGCCGATGGGCTGTACCGGTATTGCGGGCGCACCGATGACATGTTCAAGGTCTCCGGCATCTGGGTCTCGCCGTTCGAGGTGGAAAGTGCCCTGATCGCCCATCCGGCGGTGCTGGAGGCGGCCGTGGTCGCGGCCCAGGATGACGAAGGCCTGGTCAAGCCCAAGGCCTTCGTGGTCCTGAAGGACGGCGTGACCGAAGCGCCGGACCCGCTGTTCGAGGCGCTGAAGGCCCATGTGAAAGCCCAGATCGGCCCCTGGAAATACCCGCGCTGGATCGCCTTCGTGGACAGATTGCCCAAGACCGCCACCGGCAAGATCCAACGCTTCAAGCTGCGGGAACCGGCGGCGGCGGCCGAGCTGGCGTCGGCGACGGCCCAGGCCCGCGCGGCCAATCTGGAACAGGTATGACGGCGCTTGGGTCGATTGGGCGAAGGGGGCCTGGATGCTGACACCCGGTGACGGTTTCTTGGGCGTGGACGACGCCCAGCTGGAATACCGCCTGATCCCGGCGGCGACGCCGGCCAAGCCCGCGATCGTGATGCTGCATGAGGGCCTGGGCTCGGCCGGGCTGTGGCGGGACATCCCGGACCAGCTGGCCAGCCGGACCGGCTGCGCGGTCCTGGCCTATTCCCGCCAAGGGTATGGCCGGTCCAGCCCGTGCGCGCTGCCACGGCCCCTGGACTACATGACCGTCGAAGCGCTGGAGGTGCTGCCCCAGGTCCTGGACCGGCTGGGCGCGGCCCAGGTGATTCTGCTGGGTCACAGCGATGGCGGATCGATCGCCTCGCTCTATGCCGGCTATGGCCGTCGGGCCGGCGCCGGCCGGGATTAAGACCACCATATCTGCGGTGTGGTGATGCAGGCGCCGCACTTTTTCACCGAGCCCGAGGGGCTGGCGGCCAACGCGGTTGCAGCGCCACCATGGCGACAACACCGACTGCGCCTTCTGGGGCTGGCAGCGGGCCTGGAGCGATCCGGGCTTCAAGGCTTGGGACATCACGGACTCCCTGGCCCATATCCGGGTGCCGGTGCTGCTGATCCAGGGTTTGGCCGACCCGTACGGCACCCGCGCCCAGGCCGACATCGCCGAAGAGGAGGTGTACTGCCCGATCGAAACCGTGCTGCTGGAGGGTGTCGGCCACGATCCGTTCCGCGACCAGAAGGAGGCAACTTTGGATCGGGTTGCGGGCTTCGTGTGTCGGCTGGAAACCTTGCTCGCCGCCAACGGTACGGTCGATCCGTCCGCCCCGCCGACCGTCACCGCCGCCGGCGACCCGGACCCGGACACAGAAGGGCCGACGGCGTGAGCGCGGCCGCTGTCCAGGACCGGGCCGGGGCCGATACCGCCCATGCCTGGCCCCGCGGCCCCCATGTGCCCGGCACCGGCAGCCGCCCGGACCGGGACAGGCTGGACCAGATCACCGCCACCGTCCCCGCCGGCGCGCTTGCACCTGAATGCTTGGTTGCGCAGCCCGCCTTTCACTGGGGCCGCCGGTTCCATGGCGCCGGCTTCCATTGGGAAGCCCATGAGGTGTGGGAGGCCGTATGGATGGCCTGCCCGCCCAACGGCCGGGAACGGCGGCTGTTGCGGTGTCTGATCCAAACCACCAATGCCGGGCTGAAGCTGCGCATGGGGCGGCCGCGCGCCGCCCTGCGCCTGGTGCGGGAGGCGCTCGACCTGGCCCTGGATCTGGCGCGGGGGCCGGCGGTGCTGGGCCTGGATGCCCGGGCCCTGGCCCAGGGCTTGTCGGCCTATCACCGGGCCATCGCCGACGGGCAAACGCCTGAACCCCCAGATATTGCATTATAATGCCATTACGAGCGAGATTTCGGGAACTCACTGCCAATTGATGAATTATTTTGCTTGATAGCCCACTCCCAACCCAGTACGCTCCCCAATCACAGCAGTCGGAAGGCCCCGTCATGAGGATCGATTTCCAAACCGACCCGTCCCGGTACAAGCATTGGCGGCTTACCTTCGCGGGCGAGCGTGCCGACCTGATCATGGACGTGGATGAGCAAGGCGGGCTGTTCGACGGCTATGAGCTGAAGCTGAACTCCTACGATCTGGGCGTCGATATCGAGCTGAACGACGCCATCCAGCGCCTTCGCTTCGAACACCCCGAGGTGAAGGTGGTGGTGCTGACTTCGGGCAAGGACCGGGTGTTCTGCGCCGGGGCCAACATCCGCATGCTGGCCTCCGCCCCCCACGCCCACAAGGTGAATTTCTGCAAATTCACCAATGAGACCCGGAACTTCATGGAGGAGGCGTCGGACGCGTCCGGGCAGAAATACCTGGCGGCGGTGAACGGTGCCTGTGCGGGCGGCGGGTATGAGTTGGCCCTGGCCGCCGACCACATCATCCTGACCAATGACGGCTCCTCCACCGTGTCGCTGCCCGAAGCGCCGCTTCTGGCCGTGCTGCCCGGCACCGGCGGGCTGACCCGGGTCACCGACAAGCGCCGCGTCCGCCGGGATCGGGCCGACGTGTTCTGCTCGATCGAGGAGGGGATCAAGGGCCAGAAGGCGGTGGATTGGCGGCTGGTCGACGAGATCGCGCCCAATTCCAAATTCGCCGACGCGGTCTCCGACCGGGCACGGTCGCTGGCCGCCGCCTCCGACCGTCCGGCCGATGCCAAGGGCATCAGCTTGGGGCCGCTCGCGCGCACCTTCACCGAGGACAGCGTGACCTATTCCACGGTGACGGTGGAGATCGACCGGCAGCGGCGCGTCGCCACCCTGACCGTCACCGGCCCCCAGGACCCGCCGCCCGCCGACACCGACGCGCTGGTCGCCCAAGGGGATCAGGCCTGGGCCTTGCGCTGCGCGCGGGAGTTGGAGGACGCGATCCTGCATTTGCGCCTGAACGAGCTGGACATCGGTGTGCTGACCTTCAAGACGGTGGGCGATCCGGCCGCGGTCATGGGCCATGAGGCGTTCTTGCTGGCCCGGGAGGATCACTGGCTGGCCCGGGAAATCCTGCTGTACTGGAAGCGGGTGTTGAAGCGGCTGGATGTCACCTCCCGCTCCCTGGTGGCGGAGATCGAGCCCGGCAGTTGCTTCGTCGGGCCGTTGGCGGAAATCGCCTTCGCGTGTGACCGGTCCTACATGCTGATCGGTCAGTTCGAGGGCGACAATCGCCCGGTCGCGACCCTGACCCTGACCGACGGCAATTTCGGCCGCTACCCGATGTCGAACGGCTTGAGCCGCCTGGAAACCCGCTTTTACGGCGAGGCGGACAGCTATGTCGGCGCCCAGGACTGCATCGGCGAGGCGTTGGAGGCCGAGGCGGCGGAGGCGGCCGGGCTGGTCACCTTCGCCTTCGACGACATCGATTGGGAGGATGAGGTGCGCATCTTCCTGGAGGAGCGGGCCAGCTTCTCCCCCGACGCCATGACCGGCATGGAGGCGAATTTGCGCTTCGCCGGCCCAGAAACCCTCGAGACCAAGATCTTCGGCCGGCTGACCGCTTGGCAAAACTGGATCTTCAACCGCCCGAACGCGGTCGGTGAAGCCGGTGCCTTGCGCCGTTACGGCACCGGCGTGAAGGGCGAGTTCGACCTGAACCGGGTGTAAGCCCCGATCATCCACCCCCCAAGGAGGCCCCCCATGACCGCGATGATGGATGTCAGCTACGACACCAAGATCCCCAACAATATCGGCCTGTCCGATGACCGGCGCGTGTTGAAGGCGCTGGAGAAGTGGCATCCGGGCTATATCGACTGGTGGCTGGGCATGGGGCCCGAGGGGTTCCAGGACAGCCTGGTCTATCTGCGCACCGCGATCAGCGTTGACCCCAAGGGCTGGGCCAAATTCGATTACGTCAAGATGCCCGACTACCGCTGGGGCATCCTTTTGGCGCCGGCGGTCGAGGGCCGGACGATCCCGTTCGGCGAGCATTACGGCGAGCCGGCCTGGCAGGAGGTGCCGGGTGAATACCGGGGCCTGTTGCGCCGGCTGATCGTCATCCAGGGCGATACCGAGCCGGCCTCGGTCGAGCAGCAGCGGCACCTGGGTGCCACCGCCCCGTCGCTCTACGACCTGCGCAACCTGTTCCAGGTGAATGTGGAAGAGGGCCGGCACCTGTGGGCGATGGTGTATCTGCTGCAGAAGTATTTCGGCGCCGACGGGCGGGAGGAAGCCAATGAGCTGCTGCGCCGCAGTCCAGGGTATAGAGCTGTCCCAGAGCAACAGCAGAACCGTGTCCATGCTCGTGGTCCTCGCCTTCCTCATGGTCGTGCTCATCACCCTCTTCGGACATTGCCATTTCTTCGCCTTCATGCTCGTCATCGTGGCGCAAGTCATGGATAGCGTCGTATTGTGCCTCGTGTTCAGCACACATTGCAGCAATGGCAGACATATCCCCCGTCATCATGGCGACGGCTTCGCCTTCGTGATCATGGTCTTCGCCCTCGTGATCGTGGTCTTCGCCTTCGTGATCGTCAGCTTCTTCAGCCATGGCAACCCCTTCGCCCTCTGCGGCAGTTGCCATCTCTTCGCCTTCACCCTCATGGTCGTGGTCTTCATCCTCACCATGAGCGTGCCCAGCAGCCCCGAACGGGATAATGTTGACACACGCGGAGACTTCGACAATGTTCATGTCGGTGCCGGCGTTTTCAATAGCTTCCAGCAAGCCTTCTTCAAACAAAGCCCCGTTGGTAAACACCACGTCAGCGTCCGCAACAGCCGTCAGGTCGCGCGGCGTTGGCTCAAAGGTGTGTGGGTCAGCCCCTACAGGCATCACAACGCTAACATCAGCAACATCTCCAGCCACGTTAGCAACCACATCCTGCAAAATCGAGTAGCTTGCAACAACCTGAAGGCGGCTAGCCTCCTCATCCTGGGCGGCAGCAGCCCCAAAAGCCATCACAATTGTTAACATTAAAAACAAGCGAACTATTTGCTTCATTCGTTTATATCTCCGTGAGCGCACATGGAATAAATGATACAGCGTCTTATACTAAACGAGACGTAAACTGCTGACAAGCAGATGCAAAAAGGTTTAAATGAGATTTAATATCACTGTTTGCGATTGTGACGCAGGTTGAAGTAAGCCCACACCTTCGGTTAAAAATGCGGGCATGGAGGGATTAAGGGTAGATGTATGGCTGTTGTGGTGCGTCTATCACGGTGATGGTCGCAGGGTTCAGGATGGGTACGTCCATGCCACGGAAGTTATCTAAACCAAATGTCCCGTCTACGCGCACCCACACGCCCAACTCAAGCTCACGAACTGCCTCGCCGCGCACAGGCACACCAATAGCAGTGGCATCTGCCACACAGCAGTTAACCGTAAACCGTGTAATCATGGCGGTGCTGTCGTCGAAGTCCGGTTCCCGGTAGATGAAGCCGATCACGCTCGCCTCGCTTCCCTCGAACTGAGCCATGTCTTCGCTCTGCCCGAAGGCACGCAGCCAATCCAGAACGTGCCATTCTAGCGGTTCTTTGGATGAAATCGTCATGCCGCCTTCACCACCAACCGCGTTCAAGCTCACACCGCCGTTGACAGCGTTGTAGTCCAGCGGGGCAGACGTAGAAAAGAATCCGATCAAAACAGGAATAGCGACAATAGCGAGAACTCCCCAACTGGCGTGTTCGTGGTCGTGGTCATGGTCATGATCGTGATGTACGGGGTGCCCGCGCCGTGCCTGAATCAGTGTATAAGTCACATATAGCCCGTATGCGAGGAACATACCCCCCGCCACATACGAAAGCCATACAAACCGAATGTTGATGTAGTGGGTGACGTTACCGCTAATCAGATTATAGATAAAGTAGCTGCTCAGGCTCAGCAAAATCAGCGCTTTAGCCCACTCCATCAGGTCAGTGTGAGCATGATCATGGTCATGGCTGTGATCGTGGTGATGATGGTCGTGGTGATCGTGTACGTGCTGCATGATTATTAACGCCCCTTTTGGCTTACACTAAAAACAGATTGATGAGAATACCAGCAATCAGCGTCATCACGAACGGCAGAGCAATAAGCAGGGCAACGGTTCGCTTTTGAAACACACCGAGGAACATCATGGTACTTTTTATGTCTACCATTGGACCAAAAGATAAGAACGCAACAATACTGCCCGTTGAGAACGTACCCACAAACGCTAATGCCAGGAAGGAATCTACCGTAGAGCAAACACTGAGGATGAAAGCTGTTGCCTGCATTGCCAGTACGGATGTCACTGTGCCGCTACCCAGAGGCTGTAGCATTGTCTGTGGAATGACCGTTTGCATGGTTGCTGCCAGATTGCAGCATAC
>CAYNRD010000022.1:0-12442 GCA_964399515.1 uncultured Mycobacteriaceae bacterium
GACCGTGGGCACGGGCGCCGGGGTGTGGCTGTTCGGGGTCCTGCAGGCCTTGGGGCAGATCGATCTGGCGATCAGCCTGATGTACGTGTTTTTCCTGGGCACGATCGGCTTGCTGATGCTGATTGAATCGGTCGGCGCCCTGCGGCGGCGCGGACGGCCCGCCCCCCGGCGCCGCCAGGGTGACCGGCACACCTGGCTGCACGGGCTGCCGTTCCGAACCCGGTTCGCCAAATCGAAACTGTATTGTTCGGCGCTGCTGCCATTCGCGATCGGGCTGGTCGGTGGGGTCTTGGTGGCGATCATGGGCATCGGCGGCGGCTTCGTGCTGGTGCCGGCGATGATCTATCTGCTGGGCATGCCGGTGGTGCTGGTGGCGGGCACATCGCTGTTCCAGGTCACCTTCACCACCGCCATTGCCACCTATTTGCAGGCCACGCTCAACCAAACCGTGGATATTGTCCTGGCGGTGCTGTTGATCCTAGGCGGGGTGATCGGGGCGCAACTGGGCGCGCGGGTATCCGGCCAGGTCAGCCCGGAAGCGTCCCGGGCGCTGCTGGCCCTGATCGTGCTGGCGGTTGGCCTGAAGTTGCTGGTCGATTTGATCCTGACCCCGGGCGACCCCTATTCCCTGCAGTTCACCCAGTCCCTGCCGGGGGGCCGACCGTGACCCGGGCGCTGGCCCTGGCCTTGGCCGCCCTGGTCGGGCTGGCGGTGGCGGCCCCGGCACAGGCCCAGCGCCTGGTCGCCGACCTGTCCGATCACCTGATCGCCGTCAACACCGGCTTCACCGGCACGGAGGTGGTGGTGTTCGGCACCATCCGGGGTGAGGGCGACATCGCCGTGGTGGTGCGCGGGCCGCCGAAGACGATCACCGTCCATCAGAAGACCCGCACCTTGGGCATCTGGATGAACACCGCCCGGGCCAGCTTCGAGGCGGTGCCGACCTTCTATGCCACCGCCACCAGCGGGCCGGTGGGCGCGATCCTGGACGCCAGCGAGGCCCGGCGCCAAGGCATCGGCCTGGACAACCTGCTGTTGCGGCCGGTCTTCGATGATCGCGCCCGCCCGGCCCAGGAGTTGGCGCCGTTCCAGGAGGCGCTGAAACGCCGCAAGATCGTGCGGGACCTGTACGCGGCGGCCCCGGCCCCGGTGACGTTCCTGGGCGACAGCCTGTTCCGGGCGCGTTTGCGCTTTCCGGCCAATGTGCCGGTGGGCCAGTATACGGTCAGCGTATTCTTGCTGCGCGACGGCCGGGTCACCGATGCGTTGGTGACGCCGTTGGCGGTGTCCCGCATCGGGGCCAGCGCCGAAATCTTCCAATTCTCCGCCCAGCGCAGCGAGGTTTACGCGCTGCTGGCGGTTCTGTTCGCGGTGTTCGCCGGTTGGGCGGCGGGCGCGCTGTTCCGCCAGGGATGACGGCCATGACCGAAACACCCCCCGCCCAGGACAACCGAACCTTCCTGGTGGTCTTGGATGAGACCGACGAATGGCGCGCGGCCTTGCGCTTTGCCTGCCGCCGGGCCTTGCACACCGGCGGCGACGTGGCGGTGTTGCACGTCATCGAGCCGCTGGGCGTCGATATGTGGCTGGCCACCGCCCAAGTCGCCAATGAGGAGTTGCGCGCCGACGCCGAGGCCCGGCTGGACGAGGTCGCCAAGACCGCCCGGTCGGTCACCGGGCGCCTGCCGATCCGCCATTTGCGGGAAGGCAGCGTGGCCGAACAGTTGCTGGCCCTGATCGAAGAGGAACCCAGCATCTCGGTCCTCGTCCTGGCCAGCAGCCCCAATCCAGGCCGCCCCGGCCCGCTGATCCAGACCCTGCTGTACGGGCGGCAGGAAAACCTGCGGGTGCCGCTGACCATCGTGCCCGGGCACCTGACCGATGCCCAGATCGACGCGGTGAGTTGAGGGGCCGCGCCCAGGCCGCCCCCCGGGGGGTGTTGCGCGCCGGTAACAGTCCACCCTTAGGCGCGGACACAAAAATTGATCGCTTCAAATCGATCTCAGCCAACGCGTAAAACACTTTGACGGCTTTAAGATTTTCGCCCGGGCACGCGTCGCATTTTTGATGAACGCCGGTGCCGACGCATAGCCGCCATCCGCGGCACGACTTGATCTCTGCCACCGAGTTGCCCAACTTTGCCTCAAATTCGCGTGTCTCTCCTGCCCGGTCCTACGGGGATGCCTTGATGGCGTCCGGGATCGGGCCAGGGGTGTAACAGGTCCGAAAAACAATCGGCCAAAGGGTGCCGCGCCTATGAATGGGCGGGTCGGCGCCGGCCAAAGGGGTGTCATCCCCCACACCGCGCGACCGCAGACGAGGCAAAGACATGTTCATCCAAACCGAGCAAACGCCCAATCCGGCGACGCTGAAATTCCTGCCCGGGCGCACCGTGCTGGGCTCCGGATCGGCCAATTTCACCACCCCGGACGAGGCGGGGGTCTCCCCGCTGGCCCAGCGCCTGTTCGAGATCGAGGGCGTCACGGGCGTGTTCTTCGGCTCGGACTTCGTCACCGTGACCAAGACCGAGGACCGGGACTGGTTTTTGCTGAAGCCGACCATCCTGGGCCTGATCATGGAGCATTTCACCTCCGACCGGCCGCTGATGACCGGCAGCCACGGCACCGCCGCCGACAGTTCCGATGAGGACGACGACGAAGTGGTCGCCCAAATCAAGGAACTGCTGGACACGCGTGTCCGGCCGGCGGTGGCCCAGGACGGCGGTGACATCGTCTTCCACGGTTTCGAGGACGGGGTGGTCTACCTGCACATGCAGGGCGCCTGCCAGGGCTGCCCCAGTTCGACGCTGACCCTGAAGGCCGGCATCGAGAACATGCTGCGGCACTACATCCCGGAGGTGACCGAGGTGCGGCCGCTGATGTAGCGGCGCGGTCGGGCCCAGTCCGCAGTTACAACCGCCCGGGCCACGGCGTCCCGTGACGGGCAGCGGCCCGCGCCCGGTCCCGCTGTCCGGCGCGGAAACACCCCAGTAGGAGAGACGGCCGCCAGCACCCCCGCCGACGGCCTTCCCACATCGACCATGCCCACTTTCGCTTCCACCTCCCAAGCCGCCCATCGACCGGCGGTGCCCCGCCCGGGCCATCCGCCCGCGGTGCCGACACGTCGGTGGCCAACCCTGTGCGTCATGGCGTTCGGTGCCTTGGTCGGCGCAGCGCTGGCCGCCGACCGCTGGGCCCAGGGCCCGGCCTTCGCCATGGTCGGGGCCGCCGCCGCCGCCGACCGGCCGGAAACGCTGCTGGCCAGCCTTGACACCACGTCGTCCCTGACCCCGGTCGATGCCGGCACCGCCGCCGTGCGCCCCGGTGCGGCGACGAACCCGTTCCTGGATCGGGCCCTGACGGCCCGGCCGGCGGTGGTGCGGGCTCGATCGACCCAGGAACTGGACCATATGCTGCAAACCCGCGGGGTCGATGTGACCGCGGTCCGGGATCAAGACCGGGCGGTGCCCCAGGTGATCCTGGCCAGTTTCCCGGCCGACCTGCCGGATGTGGACAACGCCCGTGACCGCAAGCGGTTGTTCCTGAACGCCATGCTGCCCATCGTCCTGTCGGTGAACGCGGAGATCAGCCAGGAGCGGGGCCGCCTGCTGCGCCTGCGCGCCAAGGCCGATTTGGGGCAGGTGCTGAGCCGGGCGGAAATCCGATGGCTGGCGGAAATCAGCGACAAATACGAAGTCGACAACATGGACCTGGACGATCTTTTGATCCGGGTCGATGTGGTGCCGCCCAGCATGGCCCTGGCCCAGGCGGCGGTGGAAAGCGGCTGGGGCACCTCCCGCCTGTCGATGACCGTCAACGCCCTGTTCGGCCAAATCACCAGCGCCCGGGACGGGGTGCCGGCCCGGTCCGGCAAGTATCGGTACGCCACCTTCGACGGGCTGATCGATTCGGTGCGGTCCTATGCCCGCAACCTGAACACCCACCCCGCCTACCGGGATTTCCGCGCCCAGCGCCATGACAAGCGCCGTCACAGCAAGCCCTTGGATGGCTACGCGCTGATGGCCGGCCTGACCGAGTATTCGGAAAAGGGCAACGCCTATATCCGCTATGTCCGGTCGGTGATCCGCACCAACGCCCTTACGGAGTTGGACGATGCGCGCCTGGGCCGGCACGGCCGGGACGCGGTGGCGGCGCTGTAGCCGTCACCGGCCCAATCGGGCCGCGCGACCGGGCGGGTCCGCGGCCGGATGGGTGGCGGCCGCCGCCTGCACGTCCTGCAGGACCGCGCAGCGCACGGCGGCGGACCGGGAATAGCTTGGGAACCGGACGCTGGCCTCCCCGATATAAACACCCAGATCAATGCGCCGGCGGTCGCACAGCCGCTTCAGCGCCTCCCAAAACACCGGTTCCAACCGCATGCTGGTGCGCTGGCCATCGACCAGCACCGAGATGGCGCGCACGGTTTCCTTGACATGAGGTTCGGCGGCGTCGGGCGCGGCGACCGGGCGGGAACGGGGCATCACGTACATCACCCCGCCGCGGCCGGGGGCGCCGCCGCCGGGACCGGCTCTTGCACCGGACGGACCGCCATGCGGACCGGCAAGCCAGCCTCGGGCATGCCCAGGGTGATCGCGGCCCGGGGCCTGGGGACAGCGACGGCGCCCGCCGCCCGGGACAGATCGAAGCCCGCCGTCACCGCCCAGAAGATCAGCGCGATTTGGACACTGGCCAGGTGCTGGCCGATGCACACCCGCGGGCCATCGCCGAACGGTTTCCATGCCCGGCCGCGCAAGCCGGCGTCATCGGCCGCCAGCCAGCGATAGGGGTCGAACACATCGGGCTCGTCCCAAAGATCGGGCCGCCGATGCATGGCCCACGGGCACAGCACCAGGGTGTCGCCGGGCTTGATCCGGTGGCCGTGCAAGGCACCGTGCTGGGCGGCCATGCGGGTGTACCACCAGGCCGAAGGGTACAGCCGCAAGGTTTCCTTCACGCAGGCCTGCACGAAGGGCAGGCGGGACAGCGCGCTGGCCGTGCCGTCGAACCGGTCGGTGATCTGCCGGAAGGTGGCGACCAGATCCGGCCGCGACGCCAACTCATACAACCCGAAGGCCGCCGCCGACGAACTGGTCTCGAACCCCGCGATCAGCAGCGTGATCACCTGATCGCGCACGGCCAGCGGGCCATGCCGCTGCCCAAGCGTGGCCAGCGCCCGGGCCAGCCCGCCGCCGGGCGCCATGCGGGCCAGGATCGTCTCCGCCAAGGCGTCCAGTTCCCGGCGCAGGGCCTTGGCGCGCCGGTTGGCGGGCGTGGGCAGCCACGCCGGCAAGGCCACCAGCGCCGTGATCCGGTCCGCCCCCGCCGCCGACGCCCGCCCGACCACGTCGCTGGCATGGTCCAACTCCGCGTCGGTCAAATCGGCGCGGAACAGTCCGGTCAGCACCAACCGCAGGGCCGCCGCCACCGCCAGCGGGCCAAGGCCGAGCTCCCGCCCGAACGGGGCCGGCACCGCCCGGTCGGCCACCCGCCCGGCGCTCCACGCCACCGACGGCAGCACCCGGTCGGCCAACAGTTCCAGCGCCTCGTCATAGGAAGCCCCCCGGAACGCCGGCGCCAGGATCTTGTGCTCGGCCTCCCATCGCGGGCCGGAGGCGGTCACCAACCCCCGCCCCAGGAACGGCACCAAGCGCTCTTGCTCCCGGCCCTTGGCCCAGACCGCGTCGGTCAGGACCGACCGGAACAGCGCGGGCTCCGCAGTGGCGAACACCCGCCCCGGGACCGAGAGGCGGATCACTGGCGGCGCATCGGCGGCCAACAGGCGATCTTCCAACAGGGTGAGCGGATCCCGGCGCAGCGGCGCCAAATCGGCGAAGATCGGCATGTCAGGCGGCCCTTTCGACGGCGGGGTTGGTCATGGCGGCGGGTCCGGGCGCGGCCGGCATCTCGGCCTGGGCAAGTGGGCGGGACGGGCTGGTCCGGGTCCATCCGGGCGGCGCCGACAGGCGCAGGACCGTTGCGGTCACCGGCCCATCGGCGCTCTCTCCGACCACGGTCGGCTCCACCAACCGCCGGATCGGGAAGGACAGGCGCGCCAGCAGCCGCTCCAGCCACGGCTCGACCAACGCCAAGGCATCTTCCGCGCCGTAGCCATGGGTCAGGTGAATGCCGGCCAAGGCGGTTTCCCGCGCCACCTCATGCCGTCGGCGCAGCCCCAATTCCGGCGCCACGGCAAAGCGGCTCAGCTCAATCAGGTCCGCCGAGCGCGGCAAGGGCCGCAAAAGGTCCGGAAAGCTTTCGCTGATCAGATAGGGCAGGGTCGTCGGCAAGGCCCGGCAGTAGCCGACCATGCGGTCAGCGGTCAAAATGCCCGCGTGCAGGGCCGCCGGGTCGTGCCGGTCGGTCTCCGTGTTGCGCCGGCTGGACACGCGCCAGTTGAGCCGGTTTCGAAACACCTCATGGCGCAACGCAGCCGCTTCCGCCATCAGGTCTGGTCTTTCGCCCGCGCGAAAGATAACCAAGTGTGTCTTCATGTCCGGCATGGCCCCTATCCAAAGCATGCGCGGAAAACAAAGGCCAAAATCGTAAGAGTGCGTTATAGTACTTTTTACCCATGCGGATTTCCGAAGAAAAAAAACCTAAAAATTGAATTTGACTGGCCGCTGACCCCGGCACGCCCCACGAGCGACGCGACATGAGATTCGATGACAGTGTCGAGCTGCTGTTGCAGACACGGACCCTGGCGGACCTGGACCGGGCGATGACCCGGATTGTCGCCGATGAGGGGTTGGCGGCCTGGACCATCGCCGCCGATGAGCGCGCCAACCTGGAGCATGGCCCGCCGCCCTACCGATCGATCGTGTCACCGACCTTCATCGCCGACTACCTGGCCGAAGGCTTTTTGGAGCGGGACCCGGTGGTGGCGCGCAGTTATGCCGGCGGCGGGCCGTTCACGTGGTCATCCCTGCCCGCCTACCGGCGCGCCGCGTGCGGCCGGGGCGAGCAACCGGCCAGCGTCCAGGTCATGCGGTTGGCCTTTGACCATGGCTACCGGGACGGGGTCGCGATCCCCATATCCGGGGTCAGCCCCCATGGGCGGCCGGTGGTCGGCCTGTGCGGGCTGTTCAGCGATCACGGCTTCGAGCGCCGCCCGGACACCCGCGCCCTGATCGCGCGGATGATGGGGCTGGCGCACCTGGCCCAGGAACGGCTGAGCCTATTGTCCACGCCCGCCGACCATGTCACGCCGCTGCCGGAGGTGATCTTGACCGACCGTGAAATCGACTGCATCCGGTGGGCGGTCCGCGGCAAGACGGTTGTGGAAACCGCCCACCTGCTGGACATCGCCCCCAAGACGGTGACCAACCATTTGACCGCGGCGATGATCAAGCTTGGCGCCGCCAACAAGCCCCATCTGGTCGCCCTGGCGCTGTCGCGGGGCCTGGTGGTGCCTTAACGCTGCGACCCAGCCCCTTTTCCCGCCGGGGCTGGGGCGTTCCGGCGGGCATTCCCCGTCATAAGCGAACGGATTGCCTTGCATCGCGTACGGTGGTAGCGCACCCTGCCTTTGCAACAGGTCTCTGGGAGGGGAAGCCGATGGCACGGGGTCGAACGGGTCGCCCCAAATTGGATACGGCCGATCCGGTCGATATCCAGGTCGGCATGCGGATCAGGGAACGGCGCGCGGATTTGGGGTGGAGCCAGGCGGCGCTGGGCGACCGGGTTGGCGTGTCCTTCCAGCAGGTCCAAAAATATGAAAGCGGCGCCACCCCCCTGTCCGCCGGGCGGCTGTTCCGCTTCGCCCAGCACCTGGGCGTCGATCCGCAATATTTCTTCCCCACCGAGCCGGCCGCCGCAACGCCGCCGGCAAGCGCCGAGGACGAGGCGGTCCACGACCTGGAAACCCGCGACCTGCTGGACGCCTATGGCGCGATCGCGTGCGATAAGCGGCGGCGCGCGCTCCGAACCCTGACCCGCGCCCTCACGACCTAGAGCACCTTTATCCGATCTCGACGCAGAACCGCGCGACCGCGGCGCCATCGGCCAGGGCCGGATACCGGCGCCAGTCGGGCAGGTGGTAATGCCACCATTCGGGCCGATACATCTCGAACCCGGCACTGGCCATCACGCCCGCCAGCATCGCGCGATGGCCGAGCGCCTGGGGGGCCGCGCTGACATCGCCATGGGCCGATGCCGGGGTCATCACGTCGAAGCCCGTGCCCATGTCCAACCCGCCGCCGTCCAGGCGCTCGGCGGTCAGATCGATGGCCACGCCCCGGGCATGGGGGGAGCCGGTTTTGGGGTCGGCCACATAGCGGGGGTCCGGCAGCCGTTGCCACAGCAGCGCCTGCGCCTCGGGCGGGCGATACCCATCGAACAGCACCAGCCGCCAGCCGATGCGCGCGGCCAAGGTCACGGCCCGGCCCAAGGCCTGGGCCGCGTCGGCGTGCAGGAAGCAGGCGGCATGGCGATACACCGGCCGGCCGCCCAGGCACGCGGCGGTGGCATAGCGGATATCGAACCGGACATCCCAGCCCGCGTCCCGCAAATCGACTAACATGTCCGCGTTGCTCCATCCCTGTTGTCGGTTTTTCGGGGTCCGGAACCCGTGATCATCCTTGCCATCGATACCGCCGCCGGGTTTTGCCAGGCGGGCCTGTACCGCGACGGTCAGGCGCTGGCCGAGCGCCGTCAAGCCATGGCCCGTGGCCATGCCGAAGCCCTGGCGCCCATGGTCGCCGCCGCCCTGGCCGACGCGGGCATCGCACCCGGGGCCATCGGCCGGCTGGCCGTCACCGTCGGCCCGGGCGGATTCACCGGCTTGCGCCTGGGCCTGGCGTTCGGGATCGGCTTTGCGGCCATGACCGGTGTTCCGATCGCGGCGGTGACCACCACCGGGGCGCTGATCGCGGCGGCATCGCCGGTTGCGGGCCAGGTGCCGGTGGCCGCCCTTTGCTCGGGCCGCGGCGACCTGTTCGCCCAGATTGGGCCGGGCACCGACCCCTTCGTGACCGGCGTGGACCTGCTGGCCCAGCGTTTGGCCGGACGGCCGCCGCTGGTGGTCGGGCCTGGGCGGGCGGCGGTGATCGCCGGCGTGGTCGGCGCCCGGGACGGCGGCGGCGACGGGCCGGGCTTGGCCGCCATCGCCGGTTTGGCCGCGGTGGCCCCCCGGCTTCACACCGCCGACCGGCCGCCCGGCCTGGTGTATCTCAGGGCCCCCGACGCCATCCCGGCGCGGGCATGACCGCGCGAGCGCCGGGCCGGGCATTCACGCTGCACCGGGGGTCTTGGGCGCACGCGCCGGTGATCGCCGAACTGATGGCGCGGTGTTTTCCCGGCCAAGACCAGCCCGCCAAGCGGTGGAGCGCCCAGGCCATCGCCGAAACCCTGGCCCTGCCCGGCCGGGACGCCTGGCTGGGCTGCATCCCCGACCCCGGCGGCGTGCCGGCCCCGTTGGGGTATTGCCTGGGCCACGCCCTGGCGGGCGAGGCCGTGATCCTATCGTTCGGCGTGCTGGCCGGGCATCGGGGCCTGGGGTTGGGGGCCGCGTTGCTGGACCGCGCCCTGGCTTCGTTCCAGGCCCAGGGTGCCAAGGCCGTGTTCCTGGAAACGCGGGACGGCAACGCGGCCGCGGCCCGGCTGTACCAGGGGCGCGGCTTCACGGTCATGGGCACCCGCCGGGGCTACTACCGCGCGGGCGGCGTGTCGGCGGATGCCGTGCTGTGGCGGCGTACGCTCACCGGGCCGCCCGCCGAACCGCCGTGACCCGGCACCCCCAATGGCGGTTCGGGTTGCGCATCGGTCGGATGGGTCACGGGGCCTTCGGACCGCCCCGCGCGGGCCCGACCTGGATCCGCAACAGATGCACACCATCGGCCTGGCCCGGGGTTTCGGGTTGGTTGGACACGATATGATGACCCAATTCGGCGGCTGATTTCGGGACATTCTGCAGGGGTTCGCCAGAGTTCAGGCGTACAACCAGCACCGAGCCGGGCTCCAATCGCTCCAACAGTAGTTTCACCTTCACAAAGGTTATCGGGCAGATCTCTTCGGTGATATCGATAAATTCGCCATGCTGATTTATCATGATTGAAAATTTCTCTTGTGTCCGGCAGAGTCGTATCAGATACAGAGATTACATTGCTTCCGACTCAAGACGATGACGGAAAACGCCACTCAGCAAAAAACATCGTGGAACTTAGGACCGTGATATGACTGAAAAAATGCCCAATCAAGACCTGCTCCGGTTGACGACCGAAATCACGGCCGCCCATGTGGGAAATAATACCGTTGCCGTGAACGATCTGCCAAGCTTGATCGAGAAAATCTACAAAGCGCTCGAAAATGTCGGCCGGGAACAGCCCGCCCAACCGGAACGGCCGCAGCCGGCGGTGCCAATCAAGAAATCCGTCAATCCGGACTACATCGTCTGCCTGGAGGACGGAAAGCAGCTGAAAATGCTGAAGCGGCATTTGAAGACCGCTTACAACATGTCGCCCGAGGAGTACCGGGAACGCTGGGCGCTGCCGGCGGACTACCCCATGGTCGCGCCCAACTACGCCCGGCAACGGTCCAAGTTGGCCAAGGAAATCGGCCTGGGCACCCGGGCCCGCAAGAGCGGGTGAGCGGCCATGGCGCATGGGCGGGCCGCGCCCTAGCCAAACCGCAATTCCGCGCCACATAGCAAGGGCGTGGGGCCGTGTGCCCAGCGCCCGTCCCATGCGTGGCCGCCGGGGCCAGCCCCGCGGCACGGCGGCCCAGAACACCGCCCATGGCCATGGACGGATCCCGAATCCCGTTCGTCAAACCGGTCATGATGTATCCCGCCCGCTTGGTCCCCTCCCCCACCGGCACGCCCGCGGACTGGCCCACGGACTGGTCGGTCAGCGCCGGCGGCCTGGAGGTGCGCCTGGCCCATGGCCACGCCGAGGTCGAGGCGGCCCAGGCCCTGCGCTATATGATTTTCTACGGGGAGATGGCGGCGGTCCCGACGCCCGCCATGGCCGAGGCCGGACGCGACATCGACCGGTTCGACGCGGTGGCGGACCACCTGCTGGTGCTCGACCACGGCCGGCCCAGCGGCCCGGGGCAGGTCGTCGGCACCTATCGGCTGCTACGCCGCCCGGCCGCCGACCGGGCCGGGGGCTTCTATTCCGCCGGCGAGTACGACATCGGCCCGATCCTGGCCTGTGACGGCCCGATCCTGGAACTGGGCCGGTCCTGCGTGGCGCCCGATCACCGCACCGGCCAGACCATGCAGTTGCTGTGGCGCGGCATCGCGGCCTATGTGTTCCATCACGGTATCGAACTGATGTTCGGCTGCGCCTCGATCCCGGGCGTCGATCCGGACCGTATCGCGACCCAGCTGGCCTATCTGCACCACTTCCACCTGGCACCGCCGGCGCTGCGCCCCCGGGCCCTGGTCGGCCGATACACGGAAATGGCGCGGGTGCCGATGGACCGGATCGACAAGCGCGCGGCGGTGGCCGCCCTGCCGCCGCTGATCAAGGGGTATCTGCGCCTGGGGGCCCTGGTCGGCGACGGGGCGGTGATCGATCGGCAATTCCACACCACCGATGTCTGCGTGGTGCTGAAGACCGATTTGGTCACCGAACGCTATTATCGCCACTATGAAAAGCGTGAGGGGCGGCCGGGGGTGTGACCGGGGTGGCGGCGGTTCGGCTGGCGTCCTATCTGGCCCTGACCCTGGCCCTGATCCCGGTGCAGTGGCTGATGCTGCGCGCGGGCGGCCGGGCCCTGGCCGGGGTGATCCCGCGCCGGTACCACCGGCTGTGCTGGCGCCTGTTGGGGCTGGAGGTGGTGATCCATGGCCGGCCCTTGGATGACGGCCCGGCGCTGTTCGCCTGCAACCATTTGTCGTACCTGGACATTCCGGTGCTGGCCGGCGTCCTGGACGCCAGCTTCGTGGCCAAGGAGCAGGTCCGGTCCTGGCCGCTGTTCGGCACCCTGGCCCGCCTGCAGCGGACCGAATTCGTCAGCCGCACCCGGGGCCGGGTGCGCACGGAGACCGACCGGCTGACCGCGCGGCTGGCATCGGGCGACCGGATGATCCTGTTCGCCGAGGGCACCTCCCATGACGGGGTGCGGGTGCTGCCGTTCCGGCCAGCCCTGTTCGCCGCGCTCGACCGGATCGATGTGCCGGTGCAGCCGGTGACCGTGGCGGTGACCGGCTTGGACGGCATGGCGCCCGGCCGGCCGCTGCGGCCGCTTTATGCCTGGTACGGCGACATGGACCTGGTGCCCCATCTGTGGGAGTTCCTGGGCCTGGGCCGGGTCCGGGTCGAGCTGTGGTTCCACGCGCCGCACCGGCGTGACGCCTACCCGGACCGTAAGGCCCTGGCGCGGGCCTGCCATCACGTGGTCGCCCAGGTATTGCAGGTTCTCTACTCCGGGCGCGGCGTGCCGGACTACGCCGGGGGCGATGTGCCGGAAAATCCGTGACTCCCGTCCCCGATGTCCGGCAT
>CAYNRD010000023.1:0-12377 GCA_964399515.1 uncultured Mycobacteriaceae bacterium
GCGCTCCGATCCCGGGCCGTCCGGTCTGGTGCGTGGCCGCGCGGGAGCCCGAGCGGCTGGGCAAGCTGGGGGAAACCCTGTCCGCCCTGCTGGCCGATGCCCAGGCGGAGACCGGCACGGTGTTGCCGGTCTATCTGGCGATCACCGCCGTCGACCGGGCGCAGGGCTTCGCGGTCCTGGCGGAGTTGGCCGACCGGGACGACGCCGGGCTGCCGATCGTCGGCTGGTCGGTGCCCCATGGCCCCGAACGCCCGTTCGATATCCGTTGGCTGGACCAAATGACGGCGGAACTGGTCCAGGCGACCGACGGCGTGGCCGTGGCGGCACTGGTGGCCGACGACGTGGAGGATGAGGGCGGCGGTGCCGGCGGCGGCGTGCATCTTCTGGACATGTCCGGCCAAGTGCGCGCGCTGGCCGAGCCGTTGGCCCGGGTCCTGACCCCGATGTTCCGCGCCACGGTCTATGGCGAGCCCATGCCGTTGCGCGGCGTCTATCTGGTCGGCGGCGCCGATGCCGCGGGCGAGGCGGCCTTCGGCCGGGCGCTGTTCGAGCGCAAGGTGTTCCCCGAGGCGGGCCTGGCCCGGGAAAGCTACGCGCGCGGCTCGGTGCGCCAGCGCCGGACCCGCTGGCTGCGGGCGGCGACCCTGGTCGTCGCCGTGCTGGGCTTGGCCGGTCTGGCCCAGGTGGCGATCTCGGACCACGGCCAGGACGATCTGGCCGGGCTTTTGGACCTGTTGCGCACCGAAATGGCGGCGGCCCGCCCGTCCGCCGGCGCTGGGGAGGCGGCGGGCGTCGAGCCGTCCCTGCCGGTGCTGACACGGGCCACCGACCGGATTTTCCAAGAGCTGTCCCTGCTGACCGTGGATGCGATCGAGACGCCGCTGGTGCCCACTTCCTATCTGTCGCGGCTGGACGACAAGCTGACCCGCGCCATGGCGATGGGGTTGGACAACACCGTGATCCAGGCGTTGCGGGCCGGGTTGGAGCAGCAGTTCGAGCTTGAGTTGGTGCGGGCGCGGCTGCTGGCCGAGCCCGGCCCCGACCGGCTGAGCGAGTTCGCCCAGAACATGGTCACCTTCGATGAGCGGCTGGCCCAGTTCGAGCGTCTGCACCAGTCCAGCACGGTCACCGAACTGAGCATCTTGAGCGACTATGCCCTGGATCTGACCCCGCCGACCGGCTTCCAGCGCCATTTCGAGCTGTATGCCCGGGCGCTGGCCGATACCACCATCGAGCCGGTGAACCGAACCCAGTTGAACCAACGGTTCGACCGGGCGTTCGGCGGTGATTCGGTGAACCTGTTCGCCGGCGTATACCGCAACGCCGCCCTGACCCAGGCGATCCGGGATGTGTCCCAGCACAGCCGGACCCTGTCCGGCACTGCCCGCCTGCCGCCCGCGGACCTGGAGGCTATTTTGCGCGACCTGGTCTCCGCCACCGAACAGGCCATGGCGCTGCTGGGCAGTTCCCGGCGGAACTGGCTGTCGGCCAATGGCGGCGACTTCACCCGCGGGCTGCGGGCCGCGGCCGACCAAATGGCCACCCTTTCCTTTTTGGACGGCAACTGGCACGCCCGGGTGGAAGCACAGCTGGCGGCGGAACGGACCCAAACCTTGGACGACCTGCGGGCGCTGACCGGCTTCGGCGGCGAACCGGTGCTGGACCGGGTCGGCTCGACGATCACGCTGGATGTGCGCTATCGCCGGCTGGTGGACGCGGTGCGGCCGGTCCTGGCCGACGGGCGCCTGTTGGACGCGGGCGGGCCGCGGCTGCCCGCATCCGGTGCCGCGTCCGCCCGCATCGCCTGGCAGCCCGAGCCGATCTTCGAGGCCAATGAGATCCTGGGTGCCACGGTCGCCGACACGGTCAGCCCCGACCCCGGCATTCCACAAGTGTTGTGGCGCCGGCTGATCGGCAGCCTGCGCGACAGCGCCGAGGGCCAGGTGCTGTCCCTGCTGCAGGCCGCGCGCCGGCCCCTGGCGGACGGGCTTGGCCTGGGGGGGGAGGCGGTCCGGGCCGAGGCCTTGGCCTTCGCCGATGTCGAGCCCGGGTTGAGCCAGCTGCGCGATCAGGCCGCCCTGCTGGGCTTGGACCGGGTGGTCGGCGTGCTGGACCGGACCGCCCTGATCCAGGCCCAGCGGCTGTTGAACGAAATCGACGCCCGGCTGGATCAAAGCGGCGCCTACACCGCCAACCAGGCCGCCCTGGCCCGGTGGGACGGCGCGCCGGGGGCGGCCGTGCGGGTGTTCGACGCGTTCTCCCAGGAGGAGCTGCAGGGCACCGTGTTGCAGTGGCGGCGGTTCATCCAGGATCTGCACCAGCGCCAGGCCCGGCCCGTGCTGGCGTTTCTGACCGGCGGCGCCGGCACGGGCGACCCCGCCACCGAAACCCTGATCGCGAAATGGCGGAACATCGGTGAGGATCTGGCCGCCTTCGAAGCCCAGCTGCCGGAAAACCCGCTGCAGCAATTGGAAGGGTTCCTGACCGCCGGCCTGGCCGGGCTGAGCCTGGAGGCCTGCTTTGCCCGCCTGGACGAGGTCCCGTCCCGGCAGGGCTTTTTCGGCGACCGGCTGGACCGGATCACCGCCGGGCTGCGGGGCCGGTGCGACCGGCTGATGGAACGGACGGTCAGCACCGACCGCACGGCGCTGGTGCGCGCCTTCGATTTGGCCTTGGCCGGTCGCTACCCGTTTGTCGGCATCGGCGGCGGCGCGCCGCTGGGCGACCGGCAGTTGACCGAGCGGGCGGTGGATCCGGCCGTGCTGCAAGGTTTTTTCGCCAGCCAAGCCCCGCTGATCGCGGAGTTCGCCACCCCGCCGCCCGAGGACGGCGGCCCCGCCGCCTTGACCCTGGCGGCGCGCCCGTCCGCGGATCCGGTGCGGGTGTTCGCCGACCGGCTGGCGGCGGTGCGCGATTTCCTGGGCGCGTCGTCGGAGACAGCCGTGCCCGGTGCCGTGGCCTTCGCGGTCACGCCCAGTTTCCGCACCAACCGCCAGGATGAGGTGGCGGCCGATCAGATCGTCGGTTGGAGCCTGGAGATCGGCCGGGACCGGATCGGCAATCTGGACCCACCCCGGGCGCTGATCTGGCGCCAGGGTGATCCCGTGCGCCTGCGCCTGGACTGGGCCCTGAACGGGCCGGCCCTGCCCGAGGCGTCGGAGACCACCGATGGCCGGGTCACCGGCCGCACGGTCACCTACAGCTACGGCGATCCCTGGGCGCTGATCACCCTGATCGCCCGGAACACGCCGACCGTGTCCGAAATCGGCGGCCTGATCGATAAGCGCCCGAACCCGCTGCGCTTCGATGTGCCGTTGAGCCGCAATCCGGACGCGGCCTTGGGCGGGCGCTTTCCCGACAGCGGGCGGGCGACCGTGTTCATGCGCCTGGACATCCGTGGCGTCGATCCGGCCGGACGCGGTCCCCAAGGGCCGCCCTTGGCGGTGCCTTTGTTCCCGTCCGGGGGGCCACGGTCATGACCGCGGCACCGGCCCCTTTGCGCCAGGACGACGGCGCGCCGGCCGCGCAGACCCTGTTCGCCGGCTTGCTCGACCCGATCCCGGGGGAGCGGATCTGCGGGGAGGCCCTGCGCTATGGCCCGGTGCATGCCGCGATCGAGGAGGCGCGGCGCCAGGACGACGCGAACCTGCCGCGCGGGGTTTGGGAACATGACCTGAAACGGGCCGACTGGCCGGAGGTGATTCGGCTGTCCCAGGCGGCACTGGCCGGGCAGTCCAAGGACCTGCAGGTGGCTGGCTGGCTGATCGACGCCGCGGTCCATGTGCATGGGGTGCCCGCCGTGGCGCCGGGCTTGGCGTTTTTGTCCGCGCTGTGCGACGCGTTCTGGGAGGGGCTGTATCCCGCCCATGACGGCGAGCCCGATTCGCCGCGCTTCTCGCCCTTGGTGTGGCTGGACAAGGCGGTTGGCATGGGCCTGCGCCGCTATCCGGTGCTGGTGGCGCCGCCGCCGCCGGGGGAGGATGACGGCTTCAGCACGGTCACCTGGAGCTGGGCCGATTACGAGAGCGCCCGCCGGGCCGAGGGCGAGCGGACCCTGGATGACTTCCACGCCGCCGCCGAGCGGGTGGCCGCCGACCGCATCCTGCGCCTGAACGATGCCCTGTACACCGCCAAGACCAACACCTTCAGCTTCGAAGCCGGGTTGCGGGATCTGGCGGGCGAGGACGCCCCGGGGCTGAGCGGCATTCGCCAGGCGCTGGATGAGATCGGCCGGCTGATCGCGCCGATCCATGCCCGGATCAAGGACGCCTTGCCGCCGCCGCCCCCGGACCCATTGCAGGAGGCCGCGATGCCCGAACCCCCAAATCCGGACCTGGCGCCCAATGTCCCGGTGGCGAAGCTGGGCGATCTGCCGGCGCCAAAGGACCGGGAGGAAGCCTACAAGGCGCTGGCCACCATCGCCGCCACCCTGCGCCGGCTGGAGCCCCACAGCCCAACCCCCTACCTGATCGAACGCGCCGTGCAATGGGGCGGCATGGGCCTGGCGGAGGTCATGGATGACATTGCCCGCGGCGGACACGATCCCGGCATCCTGGCGTGGTTGCTGAGCGGCCCGAACCGGCCCTGATGGGCTGAGGCCGTACCGTACCGGATAAGTTGATGAAATGGTTTCACCCGCGTTTAGAATTTATGGGAAAATTTGGCCTTTTGTATAAATTGTCATTGCTTGTTCCGCGTGATAAACGGCCCGTGAAGTCTTGTGAACACATTTCCGCAGGAACAGGGGGAGGGCCTCATGGCCGAGAGCATTCAGCACAAACTATCCCGGGTCCGCCCGCCACGGGTTCAAATCACCTATGACGTGGAATTGGGCGGCGCCATCGAGAAGAAGGAATTGCCCTACGTCATCGGCGTGATGGCCGATTTGTCGGGCAAACCCGCCGAGCCGCTGCCGCGGGTCTCCGAGCGCAAATTCGTCGAGATCGACCGTGACAATTTCGACGAGGTGCTGGCCGCCGCCGCGCCGCGGGTCGCGTTCCGCGTTCCCAACAAGCTGGAGGAGGGGGCGACCGACAGCATCGGTGTTGAGCTGACGTTCAAGAGCTTCGAGGATTTCGAGCCCGAAAGCGTGGTCAAGCAGGTGGCCCCCCTGGCCAAGCTGTTGGAAGCCCGGAAGCGGCTGCGGGACCTGCTGACCAAGCTGGACGGCAACGACCAATTGGATGAACTGCTGGTCGCCCTGACCGGCGACGCCGATCAGCAGTCCGAGCTGCGCAAGCTGATCGACGCCTCGGCCCCGGCCGACGGCGAGGCCGCCGCCGAGGAGAAGAAGGACGACGAGGCCTGACCGGCCCGCGCGCCCCATTCCCCCCCGTTCCGGGCTGGCGTCCGCCGGCCGCCGATTTCCAGATATCCGTGAAGGATCAAGACCATGGCTGAAGACGAGAATACCGGCGGGGCCCTGACCGCCGAGCCCACCAACCTGCTGGATCAGATCATCTTTGGCGGCAAGATCGCCCGGGACGACAGCCAGCGCGACCATGCCCGCAACCTGGTGGCCGAATACGTCCATGAGGTGCTGGCCGAGGAAGTGCGCCTGGAAGCCGATGTGGCGGCGCTGATCAACGCGCGCATCGCCGAAATCGATGAGCTGATCACCGTGCAGCTGAACGAGATCCTGCACAATGAGGATTTCCAAGCCCTGGAAGCCACCTGGCGCGGTCTGAACTACCTGGTGATGAACGCAGAGACCGGCAAATCCCTGAAGCTGCGCATCCTCAACATCTCCAAGGCCGACTTGCTGAAGGACTTGGAAAAGGCGGTCGAGTTCGACCAAAGTGCGCTGTTCAAGAAAGTCTACGAGGAAGAGTACGGCACCTTTGGCGGCAATCCCTATTCGGTGCTGATCGGCGATTTCAGCTTCGGCCGCCATCCCCAGGAGATGAAGCTGATCCAGCTGATCTCCCAGGTCGCGGCCGCGGCGCACGCGCCGTTCATCGCCGCCGCCGACCCGCGCCTGTTCGATCTGGACAGCTTTACCGATCTGCCCGTGCCCCGGGACCTGACCAAGATCTTCGAAAGCACGGAACTGATCCCCTGGCGGTCGTTCCGGGAGAGCGAGGACAGCCGGTATGTGTCCCTGTGCCTGCCCCACGCGCTGATGCGCCTGCCCTTTGGGCCGGACACCGTGCCCGTGGAGGGCTTCGCCTTCACCGAGGATGTCGACGGCACCGATCACTCCAAATATTTGTGGGGCAATCCGGCCTACCTGTTGGCCGAGCGAATCGCCAACGCGTTCTCCCTGTATGGCTGGACCGCGGCGATCCGCGGGCCAGAAGGCGGGGGCAAGGTCGAGGGCCTGCCGATTCACACCTTCAACACCGTCGATGGCGATCTGGCGTTCAAGTGCCCGACCGAAGTGTCGATCACCGACCGCCGGGAGAAGGAGCTGGACGATCTGGGCTTCATCTCGCTGGTTCACTGCAAGAATACGGACTATGCGGCCTTCTTCGGTGGGCAGACCACCAACAAGGCCCGCAAGTACAACACCGATGAGGCGAACGCTAACGCGCTGTTGTCGTCCCGTCTGCCCTACATCCTGAACGCGTCGCGCTTTGCCCACTACGCCAAGGTGATCATGCGGGACAAGATCGGCTCCTTCATGAGTGAAGCTGATATCTCCGATTACTTGAACACCTGGATCGGTGAGTATGTCCTGGGCCAGGACGATGCCGGCCATTCCCTGAAGGTGAAATACCCGCTTCGGGACGCGCGCATCGACGTGACGCCGAAGCCGGGCGCACCCGGGTCCTACAACGCGACCATCTTCCTGCGCCCGCATTTCCAGCTTGAGGACCTGACCACCTCGATCCGGCTGGTGGCGGAACTGCCGCCGGCGGCCGCGTAACACCCCGCTTTCCCGAGGGGCGCCGGGCGAGCCGGCGCCCCCCTCTTCCCAAACGGCGCGCGGCTTGGCCGGCGCGTTCGAGCGCACGGACAAAGGACTGACCCATGGCTGGATCGACATTCCTGGTCATCAAAGGTGTGGACGGTGAATCCAAGGACAAGAAGAAACCCAAGAGCATCGAAGTGATGTCTTGGAGCCATTCCTTCATGCAGCCGACATCAATGGTGCGCAGCACCGCCGGCGGCGGCACGGTGGAACAGGCCAATCACAGCGATTTTTCGTTCACCAAATACACCGACCTGGCCACCGACGATTTGCTGAAGGCGTGCTGGAGCGGCATGCATTATGAAACCGCGACCTTGTTCTGCTACCGGTCGGATGGCGGTGACGCGGTTTTGTACCTGCAGGTCGACATGGAGGACGTGATCATCGGCAATGTCTCGATCGGCGGCGGCACCGGCGATATCCCGACCGAGACGGTCAGCCTGAACTACGGCAAGGTCACCTACACCTATATCCCGGCCGATCCGGAAACCGGTAAGGGCGGCGCCAAGCAGGCGGCCTCCCACGACCTGTTCACCAAGACCGTCGCGTAACAGCCCGGTCCCCCGGGGGGCGCCGACGGTTGCCCCGCCGGTGGCCCCCGTTGCCGCGCGGGAACAATGTCGAAAAGCAAGCTGTCCCACGGGCCCCGCCGGATCGAAGGGGCCGCAATCCCGCTGTTCGAGCGCCTGTTGGCCCCCGGCGCGGGCCGGCCGACCCATGACCGGGAGACGCTGCGGGCGGCGATCGCCGCCTCGCTTCAGGATCTGTTTTCCGTGCGGGCTCGGCGGGAGGCGGCGGACCTGCCGGCGGCCCAGCGCACCGTGATCGATTACGGCATCCCGGAGCTGGACACCGTGCGGCCCCAACGCGCCCAGGACCGTACCGCCCTGGCCAAGGCCTTGCTGGAGGCGATCCGGGCATTCGAACCGCGCCTGATCGACCCCGAGATCGGTTTGGGCGACTATGACCCGCAAACCCGCAGCCTGGGCGTCGAGATCGCGGGCCTGATCCGGCTGGATAAGGTGCTGGAGCCGTTCACCCTGGTTATTCCCTTGCAGTTCCGCGGCACGGGCGCCGGCCATGCCGCTTGATCCCAGGGCCGACCATCTGCGCTATTACATGGCGGAGCTGGACTATCTCCGCCGCGAGGGGGCTGAGTTCGGCAGGCGGTTTCCCCGCATCGCCGGTGCCTTGGACCTGAGCGAGGACGGGGCGGCCGACCCCCATGTGGAGCGGCTGCTGGAAGCGTTCGCCTTCCTGACCGGCCGCCTGCAGCGCAACCTGGACCGGCAACTGCCCCGGCTGGCGGCGGCGTTCCTGGACCTGCTGTACCCGCATCTGCTGGCCCCGCTGCCGTCCTTGACCATGGTGCAGTTCCGTATCGACCCCGGCCGGGCCAGCGCCGCCGCCGGCTTCGAGCTGCCGCGCGGCACCAACCTGTTCGCGGAGACCGATGACGGTGCTGCGGTGCGGTTCCGCGCCGCCAGCCGGGTGGTGCTGTGGCCGTTCGAGGTGGCCCAGTGCGACCGGCCCAGTGCGGAGCTGGTGCCCTTCGTGCAGGAACGGCCCGACATTGGCGGGTTCCTGCGCTTGCGCCTGAAGGCGGTGGGGGATGCAAGCTTGCCCGACAGCCTGCCCGACCGGCTACGGGTCTGGATCGCGGCCCCGATGGTCACGGCCGCGGGCCTTTATGAAATGATCGTCGAGACCACCCGGGATGTGTGGGTGACCGCCCCGGCCCCGGATCCGGGCCAGACCCCACGCACCACCGACATCGTCACGACCCCGGCCGTGTCCCTGGGCCCCGACGCGATCCGCCCGGCCGGGTTCGAGGACGAGGACGCGCTGCTGCCCCACCCCGAACGGGCCCATCAGGGCCATCGGGTGGTGCAGGAATATTTCGCCATGCCGCGCAAGTTCCTGTTCTTCGACGTGGTCGGCATCGACCGAGCGCGCGTCATCGCCAAGGGTGGCTGGCTGGATCTGGTCCTGGCGGTGGGCAATCCGGGCCTGGCGCCGAAGGGGGCGGAACGGGACGCGTTCAAGCTGGGCGTGGTGCCGGCGATCAACCTGTTCCCCAAGGTGTCCGAGCCCGTGCGCATCGACCACCAGCGCACGGAATACCCGATCAACCCGGACCATCAGTTCGAGCGCTCGACCGAAATCCACTCCATCCAGAAGGTGACCCTGACCAGCCGGGAAGACCGGGTCGATCTGCGGGTGGCACCCCTGTTCTCCTTCGATCACGGCATGGAGCAGGACGCGCGCCACGCCCATTGGACCGCAAGGCGGGTGCTGACCAACCGGCAGGACATGGCCGGCAGCGAAATGCGCATCGCGTTCCGCGACCTGCAATTCGACATGGCCGTACCCGATGCCCAGGTGGCCTTCGCCCATTGCCTGTGCACCAATCGCGGCCTGGCCGAGCGCTTGCCGCTTGGCACCCGGCTGTACCTGGATGTGGACGCACCGGTGGCCGAGGTGGTCTGCGCGATGTAGCCGACGCCGCAGATCTCCCCCCCCACCGATGGCGAGACCCTGTGGCGGCTGGTCTCCCACCTGGCGGTCAACCAGCTGTCCCTGGCCGACGGGCCCGGCGGGCTGGAGGCCCTGCGGGAAGATTTGCGCCTGTATGACGTCACCGACGCGCCCTGGGTGCGCCGGCAGATCGACGGGCTGGTGTCGATCTCCGCCCGCAAGGTGGCCCGGCGCCTGGGCGATGACGCCTGGCGCGGCTATGTTCGCGGCACGGAAATCACCCTGACATTGGATGAAGCGTATTTCGGCGCCGAAGGCTATCTTCTGGGGGCGGTGCTGTCCCGGTTCTTCGGGCTTTACGCCGGCGCCAACACCTTCACCGAGTTGGTGATCACGCGCCGGCAACGGGAAGAGGTGGTGGCGCGATGGCCAGCACGAAGCGGCGACTTGATCGTGGCGTGATCGCCCGGCTCAAGTCCGAGCCGCAAACCTTCGATCTGGTCCAGGCGGTGGCCCTGATGGAGCGGGCCGGCCTGGAGCCGATCCGCTACCGCACGGTGATCGGCCCGGAATTCCCGCCCAGCGACATCGCGGCCATCACCCCCGAGGGGCCGGGGGCCGGGCCGGTCGCCGATGCTTGGGTCCTGGAAACGCCGGTGATGTCCCTGTTCGGGCCGCAGGCGCCGCTGCCGACCCCGCTGGCCGAGGCGGTGCGGGAGCGGACCCGCCAGGGCGAGCCTGGCATCCGGGCCTTCTTCGACCTGTTCGTGGGCCGGCTGATCGCCGTGCTGGTCGAACAGCTGCGCCTGGAACGGCCCTCCACCCAGACCGGTGCCGGGATCCAGGGCCAGGCCCTGATGGCGCTGATCGGCGCGGTCGGGCGGGCGGACGCTCCCAGCGTCACCGACCGCGCCCGGCTGGGCCATGCGGGGTTGTTGCACCAACGGCCTGGTGGGGTGCACGCCGCCGAGCGGGTGTTGGGCGGCTCCCTGGGGGTGAGGGTGCGGATCAGCCCGTTCCAGGGCGGTTGGGTGCCCTTGGAACAGGCCGAGGGCACGCGCCTTGGCGGCCGGTCGCCCCGGCACGCTTTGGGGGTCGGGTCGGTGATCGGCGCCCGGGTCTGGCTGCAGGACAAGGCCCTGCGGGTCATGGCCGGCCCGATGACCGCGGTCGCCGCGGCCCGGCTGTTTCCCGGCACCGACGGGTTCCGCCGGCTCAGCCAGCTGGCCCGGGCCCTGCTGCCCGAGGAAGCGGACGTGCAGCTTGTCATCCTGCTGGGCGGCGGCGAGGCGCCGCCGGCCCGGCTTGGCCAGGCCCGGCTGGGCTGGACCAGTTTCCTGGGTGCGGATCGGGACCCGCTGGTGCCGGTGCCGATCGTGCTGGGATCGGCATAGGGGACGGCCATGGACGCGGCAACCACCCAAGCGGGCGCCCCGATCGCGATCACCACCCAATTGGGCGCGGACGCGCTGATCCTGAAGCGGATTTCGGGCACCGAAGCGCTGTCGGAACCGTTCGAATTCACCGCCATCGCGCAACTGACCCAGGCCAATGTGGACCTGGCCGGGCTGATCGCCACCGATGCGCGTGTGACGCTGTCCGGCGGGGAGGGGACCAGCCGCACGATTTCGGCGGTGATCTGGGCGGCCGAGCGGGACGAGAAAACCATCACCCTGACGCTCCGGCCCTGGCTGTCGCTGCTGGGCCTGGCCAGCGACAACCGCATCTTCCAGAACAAGACCACCGGCGAGATCCTGACCGCGGTCTTCGAGGCGAGCGGGTTTTCGGAGTTTCGCATCACCCTGACCGCGACCCTGGCGGCCCGGCCCTATTGCGTCCAGTTCGGGGAAAGCAACCTGGCCTTCGTGTCCCGCCTGCTGGAGGAGGACGGCCTGGGCTATTTCTTCGAGCACACCGCCCAAGGGCACACCCTGGTGGTGTTTGACGATGTCAGCGCGTGCGCGTCCTTGGCCGGCGCCGCCAGCCTGCCGTTTCGGCCGCTGGGCGACGACGCCGAATTCCTGGGCGATCAGCGCGTCCAATCCCTGACCCAGCGGGCGCTGGTCACCGCCGAGCGGGCGGACCTGAACGATTACGCGTTCACGACCCCGGCGGCCAAGCTGGCGGCGACCAGCGGCTCCGGCGCCCGGGCCACCTATGCCTATCCGGGCCGCTACGACACCAAGGCCAACGGCGACGCCGTCGCCCGCACCCGTCTGGAAGCCCAGCAGGCCGCGGCGATGATCGTGTCCGGGGAAAGCCCGGTGCGCGCCATGGTGCCGGGCGGGCTGTTCGCCCTGACCGACTGCCCCACCGCCGCCGCCAACACCGATTATCTGGTCCGCGCCGTCCAGCACCAGGCCGATCTGGACCGGTACGCCAACCAGTTCGAGGCCCAGCCCAAGACCACCCCCTTCCGCCCACCCCTGCGCACACCCAAGGGCCGCATGCCGGGCCCGCAGACCGCCGTGGTGGTCGGCAAGTCCGGGGAGGAGATCTGGTGTGACGAACACGGCCGGATCAAGGTGCAGTTCCACTGGGACCGGGACGGCAAATCGGACGAGAACAGCTCATGCTGGCTTCGGGTGGCGCAGATCTGGGCCGGGTCCGGCTGGGGGGCGTTGGTGCTGCCCCGCATCGGCCAGGAGGTGGTGGTCAGTTTCCTGGACGGGGACCCCGACCGGCCGATCGTGACCGGCACGGTCTACAACGCCGCCAACACCCCGCCCTACAGCCTGCCCGCCGACCAGACCAAATCCACCCTGTTGTCCCGATCCTCCAAATCCGGCACCGCCGGCAACGAACTGCGCTTCGAGGACAAGAAGGACGCGGAAGAGTTCTTCATGCATGCCCAGAAGGACATGACGGTGGTGATCGAGAATGACCGCACCACCACCCTGAACACGGGCGACGACAGCCTGACCGTGTCCGAAGGCAACCGCACCATCGCCATCTCCAAGGGCGATGAGACCCAGACCGTCGGCGG
>CAYNRD010000024.1:0-12192 GCA_964399515.1 uncultured Mycobacteriaceae bacterium
CCTGGTCGGGGTCAGTCTGGTGCTGGCCCACAACCGGGGCATCCAGTGGCGGCCGTTCGGCTGGCGGGTGGCCAAGATTGCGGCCGGGGCGGCGCTGGTCAGCCTGGGCACCTATCTGGCCTTCCCGGACAGCTTCGTGTTCTTCGGCGTGCTGCATCACATCGCCCTGGCCAGCCTCATGGGCCTGGCCTTCCTGAAAGCGCCCCTGTGGCTGATCGCGGCCACGGCGGCGGTCACGCTGGCCGCCCCCTTTCTGATCGCGCATCCGGTGTTCGACAGCCGGGCGCTGGCCTGGGTCGGCTTTGTCACCGAATTCCCCAACGCCAATGACTTCGTGCCGGTGTTCCCCTGGTTCGGCGCCGTGCTGGCCGGCATCGGCGTGGCCCGCGCGTGGCCGCCGGCGGGCTGGCAGCGCCTGGCCGCCATCCAATTGCCGGCGGCGGTGACCCGGCCCGGCCGCCACGCGCTGGTGATGTATCTTGTCCACCAGCCGGTCCTAATCCTGGCATTGTGGGCGCTGACCGCGACCTTGGGCCTGGGCAACATGGGCGATGTGCTGCTGCGCGGCGCGATCCCGATCCCGGGCACGGACGCCGCCCAGACCCGGGAGTTCACCGGTGATTGCGTGCTGGCCTGCCAGGACCAGGGCCACGGCGCGCCGGTTTGCCAGGCTTACTGCGCCTGCGTCGCCACGGACCTGAAGGGGCTGGAGCTGTGGCGCCGGTCGCTGGGCGGCCTGATGACACCGGAGGAACAGCAGAGCTTCGCCGGTGTGATCCGGACCTGCTCCAACCAGGAAATCCGATAGGCCGGCACGGCCGATCCCCGGTCAGCCGTCCTCGAACACCGGCTGGCGCCGTTCCAGGAAGGCGCGGGTGCCCTCGGCCTTGTCCCTTGTCGCCAGCGAGGCATAGAACAGCCGGCGCTCGAACATCAGCCCCTCGGCCAGCGAGCTTTCATAGGCGCGATTGACCGATTCCTTGGCCATGCGCACGGTGACCGTGGAATTGGCGGCGATCTTGCGCGCCAGGTCCAACGTGGTGTCCGTCAGCCGGTCCACCGGCACCACCCGGGCCGCCAGGCCGGACGCCAGCGCTTCTTGGGCGGTCAGGGTTACGGTGCCGGTCAGGATGATTTCCATGGCCTTGGACTTGCCGATCTGGCGGACCAGGCGCTGGGTGCCGCCAGCACCGGGGAAGATGCCCAACCGCACCTCCGGCAGGCCGAACTCGGCCGTGTCGGACGCGATAACGATGTCGCACATCAAGGCCATCTCACACCCGCCGCCCAGGGCCAGACCGCTGACCGCGGCGATCAGGGGCTTGCGGCATTGGCCGATCCGCGCCCAGCCGGCGGTGAAGAAATCCTCATCGAACGCTTCGGAGAAGCCGCGCTGTTCCATCTCCGTGATGTCGGCGCCGACGGAGAAGTATCGGGGCGTGCCGCCCCGGACGATCATGCAGCGGATATCCCGGTTCCGGTCGAAGGCGTGCAGGGCGTCGGCGACCTCGGTGATGAACGGCTGGTTCAAGGCGTTGATGCCCTTGGGGCCGTGCAGGGTGACGACGCCGATCCCGCCTTCCAGCACCTCCGTGCGGATGTTCTGGTATTCGGGCGTGGGGGTCTGGCCGGTGCCGTTGGCGCGACGCGGCGCCGGGGCCGCGACCAGGTCCTGCAAGCGGTGGCGCATGACCTTGCCGGAACCGGTCTTGGGCAGGTCGGCCACGAAATGGATCTGGCGCGGGCACTTGTACGCCGCCAGCCGCGCCCGGCAAAAGCTGTCCAATTCCCCCACCAGCGGCTGGCGCCCCGGCTTCAGCACCACATAGGCGACCGCCAATTCACCCCGATCCGCATCGGGAACCTTGCCCACGGCCACCATCGCCACGTCCGGGTGCTGGGCCATCACCCGCTCCACCTCCGGCGGGAAGAGGGTATAGCCGGCGGTCAGGATCACCTCCTTCTTGCGGCCTGAGATGAAGATGTGCCCGGCATCGTCGATGCGGGCCAGATCGCCGGTGTGCAACCAGCCCTCGTCATCGATGGTGTCGGACGTGGCATCCGGGCGGTTCAGATAGCCTTGCATGACCAGCGGCCCGCGCACGCACAACTCCCCCACCAGATCCGGGCCGGGTGCCGCATCGGGCTCCAGCGCCTGGATCCTGGCCTCCATCGGCCCCAACGCCTTACCAATCGAGCCCAGGCAGGCCGGTGCGTCGGGGGCGTGGCTGGTCACCGGCCCGCCCAGTTCGGTCATGCCCCACAATTCCAACAGGCGGCAGCCGAACACCCGTTCGGTCTCATGCATCTTCTCGATCGGCATCGACTGGCCGCCGACCGTACAGCGGGTCAGTGAGGACAAATCATGCTTGGCCAGGCGGGAATGGGCCAGGATCTGGAAGTACATGGTCGGCACGCCCTCGAACAGCGTTGCCGTATGTCGGGCGATGGCGGCCAGCGCCGCTTCGGCGTCGAACCGGCGCAGCAGGATCAGTTTGCCGCCGGTCAGGAACGCCGCATGGATGATGGCATTGCCATAGACATGCGTACAGGGCAGGGCCGTCACCACCCGGTCATCCCGCGTACGCCGGTGGATCCGTGCGGTCAGCTGGGCGGAGACCAGAATGTTCCGGTGGCTGAGCATGGCCCCTTTCGGGGTGCCGGTGCTGCCCGAGGTGTAGCTGATCGAGGCCAAATCGTCAGACTTGACCGGGGCGGATTGAAACCACGCCTCCCCGTCCGCCACCAGCCGGGCGAGCGGGATGCCCCCTTGCACCGCCGCCGCCTCGGCGGTCAGTACCAAGGTTTGCACGCCGGTCTGATCCAGGATCGCGCCAATACCATCGGCGTCGGCCAGCCCCGAGATCAGGATTTTGGCCCCGCTGTCCTTGATGATGAACGCCACCTCATCCGGCGCCAGCAGCGCGTCGATCGCCACCACCACCGCCCCGGTCATCGCCGCCCCGTAATAGGCGATCAGCCAGTCCCGCCCATTGGGCGCGTGCAGGGCCAGGGTGACCCCGCGCCCAGCCCCAAGCCGCATAAGCCCACTGGCCACCCTTGCGGCGTCGGCGCGCAAACCGCCGAGGGTCGACCAGGCGCCTTCGAAATGCAGGATCTCGGTATCCCCGTACCCGGCCTCGGCCGCCTCCAACACCTGCCCAAGCCCAACCGGCTCCAGAACAGTCTGGCCCATGTTCGCTCCTCCCAAATCCTTGGGATGCCCTTGTCCCGCGGCACCCCTTTGGTCGAAGCCTAGACCATCACCCCTTCGACCGCATGGTCGGAAAGGCGATGACGTCTCGGATGGTCGGGCTGTCGGTCAGCAGCATGCACAGCCGGTCGATGCCGATGCCCAGCCCACCCGTGGGCGGCAGGCCGTATTCCAGGGCGGTGACGTAATCCCGGTCCATCATCTGGGCCTCGTCGTCGCCCCCCGCCCGTTGGGCCATCTGGGCTTCGAAGCGTTCGTACTGGTCCTGGGGGTCGGTCAGCTCCGAGAACGCGTTCGCCACCTCCCAACCGTTGCAGAAGGTCTCGAACCGTTCGGTCAGCCGCTCACGCCCCGGCTCCCGGTGCACTTTGGACAGGGGCGAGATGTCGCGCGGCAGGTCGATGACATGGGTCGGCTGAACCAGCGTATGCTCGACCGCGTGCTCGAAGGCCAGTTCCACGCACTGGCCCCAACTCTCCCCGCCCTTGACCTCACACCCCAAGCCCTTCGCGGCGTCCCGGGCGGCGGCGGCATCGGGAAGCGCCAGGAAGTCCATCCCGGTCTTGTCCTGGACCAGCTCATGCATGGCCCGGCGCGGATAGGGGCCCGTGAAGTCAATCTCGATCTCGCCGAAGGTCACCGTGGTTCCGCCGGTCACGGCGGTGGCGGCGGCCGCGAACAGGGTTTCCACCAAGCCCATGATGTCGGTGTAGTCCTGGAACGCCTTGTAGCTTTCCAGGGTGGTGAATTCCGGGTTGTGGCGGGGCGACAGGCCTTCGTTGCGGAAACACCGGTTGATCTCGAACACCCCATCCCACAACCCGCCGACGATCAGCTTCTTCAGGTACAGCTCCGGCGCCACGCGCAGGAACAGGTCCATGCCCAGGCTGTTGTGGTGGGTGACGAACGGCTTGGCCGACGCGCCGCCCAGGATCGGGTGGAACATCGGCGTTTCCACCTCGATATAGCCCTGCGCTTCCATCTCCCGCCGCAGGGTGGACAAGACCTTGGACCGGGCGCGCTAGGTTTCCCGGCTGTCGGGGGTCATCACCAGATCCAGGTAGCGCTGGCGGTAGCGCTGATCGACATCGGCCATGCCGTGATACTTTTCCGGCAGGGGCAGCAGGGTCTTGGCCAGGATGGTCAGGGTTTCGGAATTGACCGTCAGCTCGCCGCGCTTGGTGCGCCGGACCAGCCCCTCCCCCCCCAGCCAGTCGCCGATGTCCAGATGGGCCAGCAAGGCCCGGCCGGCCTCGTCCAGCGTGTCCTAGTGGCTGAAGATCTGGATCTTGCCGGTGTGATCGTGCAGGTCGATGAACAGGCCGTTGTTGCGCATCGCGCGGATCCGGCCGGCCACCCGCACCCGGTCCCCGGAGAGGGTGTCGTCGGCCAGATCGGCGTGGCGGGCGTGCAGCTGGGCGGCGTCGGCGGTCTTGTCAAACCGGTACGGATAGGGGTTGATGCCACCGTCCCGGAGGGCGCGCAGTTTTTGCAGCCTGGGCGCCTTCAGGGGGTGGTCATCGTCATGGGGGGCGCCTTGGGCGGGTGCGGGCGCTTCCGGGCCGTGGGTCTCGTCGGACATGGGTGTATCAGATGGGGCGGAGTGGATTGGAACGGCGGCGGAACGCCGGGTGGCAAGGGGCGGGACAATAGGGGCGACCGCGGCCGAATGCCAGACGTGATGCGGCCCGGGCCACCCGCGCCCGACAGCCTGTGCGTGGGCGCGTCCCGCGCGGTGCTGGTGACCGGCGACGGCGAAATCCTGGCGCTGGACCGGGCCGGGGCGGCCAAGCGGCTGCGCGGCGGGCCGGCCCTGCTGCTGTGCCACGCCCGGGCGGTCGCCCGGCGCGCCGGGGTCAAACCGCCCCGGGCGTGCCTGGACCTGTTGGAGCTGTTCGCCTTCGCGCGGCCGGCCCGGTTCTGCCTGCCGACCCCGGCCGGCCTGGCCCAGGCCGTGGGGCTGGCGCCGCCGGACGGCCTGGAGGACCAGGCATTGGCCCTGCCCCGGATCGCGGCCGCCCTGATCGAGGAGGCGGCCCAGGCCGCCGACGCCGCCCAGGCCCAGGCGATGGCCCACGCCATGGGCCAGGGGCCGGAGGGGTGGCCATGGTCGCCGATGCTGCTGGACGGCTACCGGCGGGCGGGGGGCGAGCCGGCCAAGATCCGCCCGTCCAGCGCGCTCCGGGTCTGGAACCGCCTGCCGGAATGGCAGGCCGACGCCCCGCCGCCGCCGCCCAGCCAACACCCGATCGCCCCCGAGGAGGCATCCGACCGGCTGGTGCGCCTGCGCGGGTCCGGGGCCGAGGACCGGCCCGGCCAGGCCGCCTATGCCCAGGCCCTGTGCGCCAGCTTCGCGCCCCGCGCGCGGGAGGAGGCGCCCCGGGTGGTCCTGGCCGAAGCCGGCACCGGCACGGGCAAGACCCTGGGCTACCTGGCGCCGGCCAGCCTGTGGGCGGAGCGCAATGGCGGCTCGGTATGGATTTCCACCTACACCCGCAACCTGCAGCATCAGATCGACCAGGAGATCGAACGCCTGCACCCGGACCCGGTGACCCGGCGAAGGCGGGTCGCCATGCGCAAGGGGCGGGAGAATTACTTGTGTCTCTTGAACTTTCAGGAGGAGGTGGTGCGCGCCGAAACCCTGATCGGCGGGCCGGTCTCCGTCGGCCTGATGGCGCGCTGGATCGCGGCGTCCCAAAACGGCGATTTGACCGGCGGCGATTTGCCGGGCTGGCTGGTCGATCTGCTGGGGCCAGCCCGGACCACGGCGCTCAGCGACCACCGGGGCGAATGCATCCATTCGGCCTGCGACCATTACGGCCGCTGCTTCATCGAACGGTCGATCCGGCGGGCGCGGCGCGCCGATCTGGTGATCGCCAACCATGCCCTGGTCATGGTCCAGGCGGCACTGGGTGGGCTGGATGACGGCGCCTTGCCGACCCGCTACGTGTTCGATGAGGGGCACCATGTCTTCGATGCCGCCGACGGTGCGTTTTCCGGCCATCTGTCCGGCTTCGAGACCGCCGAGCTCAGGCGCTGGCTCCTGGGCTCGGAGGCGACCGGCCGCGCCGGCCGGGCGCGGGGCCTGCGCAAACGCATCGGCGACCTGATCCAGGAGCCCGAGGACGGCCGCTGGCTGGATGATCTGGATACCGCGTCCCGCGCCCTGCCGGGGGAGGGGTGGCTGGGCCGGATCACCGATGGCGTGGCCCGTGGCCCGACCGAGCACTTCCTGGCCCGGGTGCGGGACCAAGTCCTGGCCCGGTCCGACCGGCCCGACAGCCCCTATGATCTGGAGGTGGAACCCCGGCCGATCCTGGACGGCCTGGCCGAGGCGGCCGCGGCGGTGGACCAGGCCCTGGCCCGCATCCAGGAGCCGCTGGGCCGGCTGGCCGATCTGATGCGCGACCGGCTGGAGGACCAGTCCGACCAGTTGGACACAGCCCAGCGCCAGCGGCTGGAAGCGGCCTGCCGGCAGCTGGAGCGGCGGGCCAAGGGCGATTTGGCCGGCTGGCGGGCGATGCTGGCCTGCCTGACCGACGGCCCCCAGGACGCCTTCGTGGACTGGTTCGCGATCCGGCGGGAGGACGGCCGGGATCTGGACATCGGCTATCGCCGGCACTGGGTCGATCCCACCAAACCCTTCGCCGAGGCGCTGTTGAAACAGGCCCATGGCGTGGCCATCACCTCGGCCACCCTGCGGGACGGCACCGGGGATGAGGCCATCAACTGGGCGGCGGCGGAGGCGCGCACCGGTGCCGCCCATCTGGCGGCGCCGGCCGTGCGCGCCCAGGTGCCCTCGCCCTTCGACTATCCGGCCCAGACCCGGGTGCTGGTGGTCACCGATGTCCGCAAGGATGATTTGGGCCAGGTGGCCGGCGCTTACCGGGCCTTGTTCCAGGCCTCCCGCGGCGGGGCCCTGGGCCTGTTCACCGCCATCAGCCGGCTGCGCGCCGTGCACGGGCGCATCGCCGCCCCGCTGGAGCAGGCCGGGCTGACGCTCATGGCCCAGCATGTGGACGGCATGGATGTCTCGACCCTGATCGACATCTTCCGGGGGGAGGTGGACAGCTGCCTGCTGGGCACCGACGCGGTCCGGGACGGGGTCGATGTGCCGGGCCGGTCCTTGCGCCTGATCGTGTTCGACCGGGTGCCCTGGCCCCGGCCCAGCCTGCTGCACCGGGCCCGGGCGGAATACTGGGGCAAGCGCCGCTACACCGACATGCTGGTGCGCCTGAAACTGGCCCAAGCCTTCGGCCGGCTGGTCCGCCGCCGGGACGACCGGGGCGTGTTCGTGATCCTGGACCCGATGCTGCCCTCCCGCCTGACCGGCGCCTTCCCCGACGGGGTGACCATCGAGCGCGTCGGCCTGAAGCAGGCGGTCGACGTGACAGACGGCTTCGTGGGGTGACGCGGGCCGTGGGGCCACGGCATTCACACAATATCGCCCTTACGATAGTATCGGGAGATGACCGCTTTGGTTTGCTGAACACCACCGATTTGGGGACTGCCATGTCAGGCGTGGATCCACGAGTTTACGAGATCGTCAAAACGTCCGTCGCGGCGCGGGTTCCCGAGGCGCACATTGTCACGGTCGATATCACCGAAGACGTTGATTTCGAGGACGATCCGATTTTGGAGATCCGTGTCGTTTACGAAACGGAAAACCAAAGACTGGATGCCAAGAAGCTGTCCGGTTTGATTCGGGAATTGCGCTTGGAGTTGTTTGACTTGGGCGAGGATCGCTTCCCGATACTGGGCTTCGTCTCCGCCCAGGAGTATCAGGGTCCAAATTCTGCAGCCGCTTGATCTGATTGAGACCGCCCGCCGTCTGGCGGAAGGTGCCAGCGGCAAGCCGCGACAATCGGACTTCAGGCGCGCCGTCAGCAGTGCCTATTACGCCATGTTTCACGCTCTCGCGCGGTGTAGTGCGGACGCGCTTTTGGGCAGCACCAAGAAGGACCGGAGCCAGCGGGCGTGGGTCCAAGCCTACCGGGCCTTGCAGCATGATCGCGTAAAGAAAGCCGTCTTTAAAAACACACTCTTGAAAAACGGTTTCCGCCGGTCATCGAAAATTTCACCGATCGATTTGTTGTCATGCAGGACCGGCGCCACAAAGCAGATTATCACCCGACCGTCACGTATTCGAAATCTACTGTCGTCGAATGGATTGATCAGGCGGAATTGGAGATCAAGGCTTTGAACCAAGCCTCCCTCAAAGATCGCCGCGCCTTCGCGGTGTTCGTGCTGATGGACCGGCGGCGCTAACCCGGTGCCACCACGTCCTGGCCCAGGGCCAGCAGCACCGAGACGGTGAGCACGCTGACCACGGTGGAGACCAGGATCACGCCCGAACTGCGCTGGGTGTAGACGCCGTAGTTCTGGGCGATGACGAAGGCGATGGCGCCCGTGGGCAGGGCCGCCATCAGCACACAGGCGAAGGCCCAGAACGGATCCAGCGGGAACAGATACGCGATCAGCAGCCAACAGGCGACCGGATGGGCGACCAGTTTCAGCACGGTCACCCAAGACACCTCGAACAAGCCCGCCGTCAGCCGCTGATGGGCCAGGAACAGCCCGATGCCGAACAGGGCAACCGGGCTGGCCATGCCGCCCAGCAGGGTGAACAGGGTATCGAAGGCGGTCGGCAGTGCCCATCCGGTCTGCCCCCACAGGATGCCCGCCACCGCCCCCAGGATCAGCGGGTTCCGGGCCAGGGCCAGCACCACGTCGCCAAGCGCCCGCGCGAGCCCCCGGCGCTGGCCGCCCGGGCTGCCGACCAACTCCAGCAGGATCACGGCGGTGCCGACCGCGAGCGCGGCGTTGATGACGGTCGCCAGCGTTGCCGCCGCCAGCCCGGGATCGCCGAAGGCCGCGGCCATCAACGGGATGCCCATATAGCCGGTGTTGGCGAAGGTGGCGGTCATACCCTGCATGACCAGAACCGAGCCATGGGCGCGGGCCAGCGCCCAGCCGATCACGGCCGCCAGCGCCCAGACCAGCCAGGTCGAGCCCAGGAACGCCGCGACGAAATTCCAGTTGATGATCTGCTCCAAGGGTGCGGCACTCATCGCCAGGAACAGCAAGGGCGGCATGGCGAACCAATAGACCACCGTGTTCAAGGCCTGGGAGGCGCTGGCCTGCATCAGGCCGGTCCGGCCGGCGAGAAAGCCGATCAGCATGATCGAGAAGATCGGCAAGGCGACGGACGTGATGACAGCCATGGCGTGGTATAGGAACGAGCGTAGGGAATCGCCGGTCCGCGGACCGCGGCGCAGCGAGGGGAGCAGGATGACGGAAACGCTTGAAGCCGCCTTTCGGATCGATGCCCAGGCGGCGTTGATCTATACCATGATGCTGGCCAGCCAGGCTGATGGCCAGATGTCCGACGCCGAATTGGACGATATCAGCCGCATGATCCATTACCTGCCGGCCTTCGACGGGCTGCAGGCCGAACGGCTGTCGGCGATCGCCAGCGAGGCCCGGGCGCTGATGGCCGACGGGTTGGACACCATCCTGGAGGTGATCGCCGAAGCCCTGTCCGACGATCTGCGGGAGACCGCGTTCCTGCTGGCGGCCGAGGTGGTCCAGGCCGACCGGCAAACCCGGCCCGAGGAGCGGCGGGTCCTGGGCCTGTTGGCGGACAAGCTGTCCTTGACCCATCTTGAGGCCGCGGCCCTCAACCACGCGGCCAAGATCCGCTACCGGTCCGTGTCGTCGGGCTCGTAACGCTCCACGGCGACCCGGCGGACCGAAAACAACCCACCGGTGGACACCAGCATCAGCCCATCGAAGCCGGTGCGGAAGGTGGCGTCCTCTGCGGCCAGGACCATGCGGCCGTTCACGGTCACCTCCATGCGGCCGTCCAGGTCCCGGGTCAGGCGGATCGGATGGGCGGTGCGCCGGCGCAAGGGCCGGACGTTCCGCAGGGCGGCCAATTGCCGGGGGCCACGGTCCTCCATCACGAACAGGGCCAGGATCGGATTGGTGTCGGCCTGGTAGACCAGGCGGTAGCCCCGGCGCCGGTCCAGCCCTTCGCCGTCGGCGCCGGCATCGCCGTCGTCCAAGGCGCCGGCGGTGGCGGAATTCTGGAACAGGCGCAACTCGAACGCGCCGGCGCCGATCGGGTCGATCAGGGAGAATTCGACCTGGACATCGTTGCGGATCGGGCGGTCGACCGCGATCGCCGCATGGGCGCTGTCCCGCGGCACGGTCGGCTGGAACGGCAGCCGGTCCCGCCCGGCCTGGGCGATCAGACCGTCCAGGCGCGCCCGCAGGCTCCGCTCGATCAGATCGGCGGCCAGATTGTCCAACTGGTCCCTATAGGCGGGGGTCGGGTCCGGCTCGCCGGTCGGGATCGGCGGTATGCGGGCATCCAGCGCGTCGATGGCGTCCGGCGCCAGGATGTCGCCCGCCTGGTCGGGGTCGGCGATGTCCAGCTTGCGCCGGGTGTCGGCGACCAGCCCGCCGCGCCGGTGAACGGACCACTCCCCGATCAGGGGCGTCCACTCGACCCAATTGGTGTAATCCCCGTCCCGAAACGTATCCTCGAACGCCCCGGCGAGCACGCGCCGGGGCCGCTCGTCCTCGACCGGGTCCGCCGGATCCGCGTCCGCGTCCTCCCCATCGGCGGACGCCACCGGCCGCAGCGCCCCGCCATCGACCGCATCCCGCAGGCGCGTCAGCACCCCATCCAGATCATCCAGCAGTTGCGGGTTGGCGGCCCGGTCCCGCCGGGCGGCGGCCAGGATGTCCTCCAACTCGATCAGCACGTCACCCAGATCGAGCCCCGGACTGGCCGGATCGGCGGGGGCGGCGTCTTCGGGCGCCGCGTCGGGCTGCCAGGCGTCGTAGCGCCGCTCACCGTCCTGGGCCCGGGCCGGCAGGGCCAGGGCTAGCGCCAGCGCCAGAGCCGACGCCAGGGTGACCGGCAACGCCCGCATCACCGCCGCCCGAAGAAATCCATGAGCGCCCGGGCGGTCTCCTCCGGCCGCTCCTCGGGCAGGAAATGCCCGCACTCTAACCCAAAACCTTCAACCCGGTCCGCCTTCGGGCGCCATTCGGCCATCACATCCCAATTCTTGGCCACCCGGCCGGCGGTGCCCCAAAGGACCAAAAGCGGGCAGGAAACGGTCTCCTCCGCGTCCTCCCGGTCATGGACCAGATCAAGGGTGGCGCCGGCCCGATAATCCTCGCAGGAGGCGTGGATGGCGGCCCGGTCGAAGCACTGGTCGTAGACCGCCAGGCTGTCCTCGGTGAAGGCGTTCTCGTTCGCGCCCCAAGCCCCCAGGATCGACCGCAGCCAGAAGTCCCGGGCGTTTTCGATCAGGGTCTCGGGGAACGGTGCGGGCTGGCTGAGGAAAAACCAGTGGAAATAATTGTTCGCGCCGCTCTGGTTCGAGGGCGCGCAGAGGGTCCGCGTCGGGATGATGTCCAGAAGCGCCGCGCCCGAGACCGCGTCCGGATGATCCAGCGCCATCCGGTGCAGCACCCGCCCGCCGCGGTCGTGCCCCGCGGCCAGGAAACGGTCATACCCCAGCTTGGCCATGACCTGGACCTGGTCCATGGCCATGGCGCGCTTGGCGTAGGGCGCGTGCTCGACATCGGTTTCAGGCTTGGATGAAAAGCCGTAGCCGCGCAGGTCGGTCGCCACCACCGTGTAGCTTTGGGCCAGGGTGCCCGCGATCCGGTGCCACATGACATGGCATTGCGGGTAGCCGTGCAGCAGCAACAGCGGCGGCCCCTCGCCGCCGATCATGGCATGGATGCTGGCGTCCCCCCATTCGGTCTGGGTGGTGATGAATTCCCGCCGAAAGCCTTCGAACATGCGCGGTCCCTTGCCTTGTCGCCCAAACGGGCGCTACACGCCCGCCATACCCCATGCCGCGCCGAGTTCTATCCATGCCCCAAGCCAAGATCGTCAAGCCCCAACCCCTGTCGGGATTCCCGGAATGGTCGCCGGCCGAAAAGCTGGTGGA
>CAYNRD010000025.1:0-11942 GCA_964399515.1 uncultured Mycobacteriaceae bacterium
ACTCCTTCTGGGTTGGGGGTTGGGCGCCCGGAGGGCCGGCCCGCGCCGGCGGGGTCGCCGCCGGGGTCAGCGGCCAGGATGCTTTCCAGGACCGCGATCCGCTCTTCCATGCGGCGCGCGCTTTCCCACAGCTCGACCATCATGTTTTCCTGGTCGGCGGTCAGGCCCCGGGCCGAGCGCATCTTCCAGACATAATGCATGACGATCCACAGCGGCATCACCACCGTCAGGAGCAGGATCGTCGGCACGAACAGCATGTCAGGCATCGGGTTATGGCCTCCGGTTGGCGGGCGGCGATCAGGGGGTGCCGCCCACCGTACCACCGGCGGCGGAGCCCGCCAGCTTGGCGCGGATCTTGGCCAATTCATCCTCGATGCCGCTTTCCGCCTTCAGCTCGGCGAAGGCCTCATCCAGGGAGGCACGCGGATCGCCAGCGCCCGCGGTCCCGGCCCCCTCGAAGGCTTCGGCCTCGGCCTCGACCCGGTCGATGCGCCGCTCCACGGCCTCGTACCGCTCCAAGGCGTCCTGGATGCGCGGGTCATGCAGATGGCCGTTGATCTTGCGCCGGCCCTCGGCGGTGCGCTTTCTGGCATCCAGACTTTTGCGCTTGGCGCGGGCCTCGTCCAGCTTGGCTTGCAGCCGCGCCATGTCGGTGTTGATCTTCGCCAGGCTGGCGTCCAGCTGCGCCCGCTCGTCTCCCAAGGCCTGGACCGTGTCCGCGGCCCGGGCCTTGGCCAGCAAGGCACCCCGGGCCAGATCCTCCCGGCCCTTGGACACGGCCAGTTCCGCCTTGTCCTGCCAGTCGGCCTGGACCTGCTCCAGCTCCCGCACGGTGCGGTCCAAGGCCTTTTTGTCGGCGATCACCTTGGCGGCGTTGGCGCGGACCTCGACCAGCGTGTCCTCCATCTCCTGGATGATCAGCCGCGCGATCTTTTCCGGATCCTCCGCCCGGTCCAACAGCGCGTTGATGTTGGAATTGATGATGTCACCCATGCGGGAAAAAATCCCCATAACCCATCCTCCTGTGTGTCGTGCCGAACCAACCAGCCCGGCGCCCACAGCAATCCGCAAAGCTCATGCCAGTTTTAGTTTTTTGATTTTATTGTATTTTTCGGATTGCGCTTGAAGCATCCGTAAAAAATTGGTCCAAATTCCCAGATTTCGGTAAAAATCCCCGATGACCTTGATGGACACACCGGACACCGGCCTGGGGGAAAGCCCGGCCTTCACGGAGATGGCGGCGGCCATCTCCCGCCTGGCGCCGATCGACCGGCCGGTGGTGATCCTGGGTGAGCGCGGCACCGGCAAGGAGCTGGCGGCCCGCCGGCTGCATTTTCTGTCCCGGCGCTGGGACAAGCCGTGGGTGGCGGTCAACTGTGCCGCCATCGCCCCCGATTTGCTGGACAGTGAGCTGTTCGGGCATGAGGCGGGGGCGTTCACCGGGGCCACCCGGCGCCGACCGGGCCGCTTCGAACTGGCCGATGGCGGCACCCTGTTCCTGGATGAGATCGCCACCGCCCCCCAGGGCTTGCAGGAACGACTGCTGCGGGTGATCGAGTATGGCGGCTTCACCCGGGTTGGCGGCGTCACCGAATTGCGGGCCGATGTGCGGGTGATCGCCGCCACCAATGCCGATTTGCGGGTGTTGGCGGCGGACGGCCGGTTTCGCGCCGACCTGCTGGACCGGCTGGTGTTCGACGCGGTGCTGGTGCCGCCCTTGCGGGACCGGGCCGAGGACATCCCGCTGCTGGCCAATCATTTCGGCTTGGCAATGGCACGCCATTTGGAGTGGCCGGAGTTCAAGGGGTTCACCAAACGGGCCATGGCGGTGTTGGAGCGGGACCCGTGGCCCGGCAACATCCGGGCCTTGAAAGCGTGCGTCGAACGGTCGGTGGCCAGGACGGCGCCGCCCGGCGGGCCGGTCACCGACATCGTGTTGGACCCGTTCGAAGGGTTTTCGGGCCCGCCGGCCCCGGCGCCCGATTCGGGCGGGGCGGATCCGGGCGGGCCCGCGCCGGTCGCCCCGGGCCAGCCTGTGGACCTGAAGGCCCATTTGGCGGCCGAAGAGCGGCGGCTGATCGTGGGTGCGCTGGCGGCCCACCGGCACCGGCAAACCGAAACCGCCCGCGCCCTGGGCCTCACCTATGAGCAGTTGCGTGGATTATTGAAAAAATACAAGTTAAACACCGATCGCTAAATTGCCGTTTTTAAACGCCAATTAAGAATTTCGCGGCTATAACCCGGGCCTGTCGCCGACCCGGTCGGCCCCCGTTCGGACTGGAGCCGATGAAACCCATCCTGGCGTTCGAGACCCCGGCCCGCCCGCCCATCCGGGCCTTGGGCAGCGGCATTTGGCGCGGCCTGGCCGGGCTGGCCCGGCGCATCGGCCGCGGCCGCACCCCCGATGCCGAACGCCTGGCCATGATCGTGGGCAGTTTGGAAAGCCTGGACCAGGGCTTCGCCCTGTTCGATGCCCACCGGCGGCTGGTGATGTGCAACAGCCGGTATCGCAAGGCCTATCCGCAGATCGCCGACCGCCTGGTCGAAGGGGCCTTGTTCGAGGATATTCTGCGCCTGGCCGCCATCCGGGGTCGGTTGTTGCGGGACACGGAGACCCTGGAAGGCTGGATCGCCGAACGGCTGGCCCGGCCCTTGGCCAGCCGGGAGCCGGCGCGGCATCGGCTGGGCGATGGCGAATGCTATCTGATCTCCGAGCAGAACACGCCCGAAGGCGGCATCGTCAAATTGCTGACCCGGGTCCCCGACGATCCCGGCCAGGGCGCCACCTCTGGCCGGACCGGCGCCGCCCCGGCCAAGGCCCCTGCTCAGGCCCCGGCCACCCCCCGCGCCGCCCGGATCGACCTGTCCGGCAAACGCCTGCTGGTGGTCGATGACGACGCCCCGATCGCCACCATGATCCAGCTGATGCTGCAGGAGGTGGGAGCGGACGCCCGCGTGGCCAACAGCGCCGAACAAGCCCTGATCGAGGTGGACCGGACCGGCACGCCCGATTTGGTGATCACCGATGTGATGATGCCGGGCATGAATGGCCCGGGCCTGGCGGAGGTGCTGCGGGCACGGGACCCGGCGCTGAAGGTGTTGTTCACCTCCGGCATTGAAAACCGCCGGGCCGCCCATCACCGGGTCCTGCCCAGTGACGTGCCCTGCCTGTACAAGCCGTTGCGGTATCAAAACCTGATCGACACCGTCGAAACGATGTTGGCTGGGGACTAACACGGCACCGGGGGGTCAGTCCCGGCGGCTGGGGGTCATGGCGGTGGAGACCAATTTGCGCAGATTGGCTAAATCATCCACATAGCCCAGACGTTCCAGGACCACGCAGCCGCCCTTGCCCTGGGCCATGGCGAAATTGATCATGGTCTTGCTGCCGGCCTTGCGCCCGAAATCCACCGCCGCCTCGACCCGCGCGACCACATCGCCGCGCAATCTCTGCAGCCCGTCGCTGACAAAGGACCGGTGCGGCGTGTCCCGGACCAGAAACGGCATCCGGGACAAGATGTCGGTGGCCAGGCTGGCCCGGTTGATCTCATCCTTTTCGAGGCTGCGCAAATCCGGCTCCCGCCGGGTGGGGTCGGTCTCCAACCGGCGGACCGGCACCACGGCCATGGCCTGTTCGATCAGGGGGTCGATCAGCTTGGCGCTGCCTTCGGCCAGCTGCGCCCGCGCGTGTTCGATGATGCTGAAATACGGCGTGCCCGGCAGCATGTTGAGCCGCGTGGTCAGCGTGTAGAAATACCCATAGGCGCGCAGCACCGGCTTGTGGGTCAGGGCCGGCAAGCCTTTCGACCATGCGGCCCCGCCCGCCGATTCGGCCTTGCGGATGGCGCTGGCGAACTGCTCGGCGGTCTCATGCAGGGCGACCAAGCAGGCCTGCTGCAGTTCCGGGTCCCGGTAGTGCAGATTGTCCGGCACCACCCAGGGCTCCTTCATCTTGTCCAGCACGATCGCGTACAGCCAGCCGCGGGCGGTACCGCTGACCGCGACGCGGTTTTCCTCCAGCACGGCCTTGAAGCTGGTCTTGGCGTTGTCGTCCGCGCCCTCGGCGCCCTGGTCCCGTTGATGGGCGTCCAGGATTGCGTGCACCGCCGGCAACAGGCTGGGCGCATTCACCAGGAACTGGCCAAGCTGGGCCAGACCGTCGCCCTGGGCCGGATCGAACGGGGCGAACGGGCAATCGACGGTGTTGCCCTGGCGCCATTGCTCCAGCACCTCGACCAGATACAGCCCCAGGGACCGGCGGGCGTCCTGCAGGGTCGCGGCCGCCTTAGCCGGGGATTGGGCCACCTGCGCCTCATAGGCCTGGCGGCCGGTCTCATAGGTTTGCTTGACCTTGGATGTGGGCAGCCACTCCAGCACCCGGTCGGCCAGGTCCCGGTGGACCCGCAGCCGCGCCCAATCGGGCGGCGGCCCGATGGTCAGGAAGCCCGCGATTTCCTGGAACACCGCGTCCCGGAACTGGTCCGGCAGGGCAATTGGCGGCGGCTTCTTGGCCACATCAGTGCTTTTCAGCCGCGCCAACGCCCCTTCCAGGCGGATGATCAACTGCGCCATATCGTCGAACCGGCGGGCGGCGTATAGGGTACGGGCTTGGTCGATGGCCTTGCGCTGGAACTCCGCGGGCAGTTGGTTGATCAACTCCCGCAGGTGCAGCATCACGCGCCGTTCATCGGACATTTCCGGGGTCCTTCGGATGCCGCCGCTGGACGTGCTTGAAAAGCGGGGCAAAACTGCCCTGATCCGGGCATCGGCATGGGGCGTCGTTAAGGCATAGGTGGGCGCATGGCGTCAATCACCCCCATCGGCCCCGCCCGTTGTCCCGCGCGCCCGGCGGCCGCGCCTCCCGAACAGGACCAACCCGACCCGTGGCACGTGTACAGGACCCGATCATTCTCTACCGCGACCCGCGCTTCTACGCGGCGTTCCCGGCCGTCACGGTCACCGGCGGGGGCGCGCCCCTGGTGGTGTTCCGGCGTGCCCGGGACCAGCGCTGGCTGTTGCCTGACACAGAGCAAGACCCGGACTTGCTGAGCGTCGACCATGTCGATGCCCGGTCGGAGCTGGCGGCCCTGGTGCTGGATGCGGCGCTGGCGCCGGCGGCCCCCGCGCGCGGCCTGCCGGTCGATGCCATGGCCGGCGATCAGGATGCCAGCCTGCTGCGCCTGTCGGACGGCCGCATCCTGCTGGCCGGGTTTCAGTGGTACCCGCTGGCGGCCCGGCTGGCGCCCGTCGCCCGGGAGTGGCGGTCCGGGCTGACCGGCAGTGCCGAGGACACCGGCTGCCTATTTCAGTTCTGGGGCGGGTACACCCGGCTGAGCGCCGATGACGGCGCCAGTTGGACCGATCATGCCCCCTTGCCGGTGCTGGACGGCCACCGGGACCTGGTGCCGGGCCGGCGCCCCCACCATGGCGGGGCCGTGCGCGGCCGGCCGGCCCAGACCGCGGATGGCGCCGTGCTGCTGGCCTGCTATGCCGGCAATCCGGAGGGGCGCCGCCTGCCCCAAAGCCACCTGATCCTGGGGGATCCGGCCGCGCCGGGCGGGCTTGGGCACCGGGGGGTGATCGCCGCCAACGACGATCCGCACAATCGCGCCTTCCTGGAGCCGTCATTGCACCTGGCGCCCTCCGGCCGGCTGACGGCGTTCCACCGCACCGCCGGTCTGGACGATCACCTGGCCACCGCTGTGTCCACCGATCTGGGGGCCAGTTGGTCACCACCCAAGGTGGAGGAGGTTGTTGGCCACCCGTTCGACCCGCTGCCCTTGGCCGACGGCAGGATTTTTCTGGCCTATGGCCACCGGCACGAGCCGTTTGGCATCCGCGCCCGGGTCTATGATCCGGCCCGGGAAAGCCCGGGCGACGGGCAGGAAATCATCCTGCGCGCCGATGGCCTGGGCCCGGATTTGGGCTACCCTTGGTCGGTGGAGGTGGCGCCCGGCCGGGTGCTGACCGTCTACTACCTCTCTGACAGTGATGGGGTCCGGCATATCGCCGGCTCTGTGACCGAACTCTAGCCCCTAGAGCCGCCATGGTCTCCTATCCGCGCGCCCGACGCATTCTGGTGGTCGGGCTGCCGATCGTCGGCGGCATGATCTCCCAAAACGTTCTGGATCTGGTCGATACCCTGATGGTGGGCCAGGTCGGCACCAACGCCCTGGCGGCGGTCGGCATCGCCAGCTTCGCCAATTTCCTGGCCTGCGCGGTGCTGGTGGGCCTTGCCGGCGGCGTACAGGCCATGGTTGCCCGCCGCAAGGGCGAAGGCCGGGTGCGGGAAATCGCCATCCCGTTGAACGGCGGGCTGTTCCTGGCCCTGGTGATCGGAGTGCCGTTGACCGTCGTGCTGTTGCTGACCGCCGAACAGAGCTTTCGCCTGCTGGTCTCGGACCCCGGCGTGCTGGAGGAAGGCATCCCCTACTGGATCGCTCGGTTGTGGGGCACGGTGGCGATCGGCCTGAACTTCTGCTTTCGCGGTTATTGGCACGGCATTGGCGAAACCCGGGTTTACCTGCGGGTGATTCTGATCATGCATGCCTGCAATCTGGTGCTGAACTATCTGTTGATCTTCGGCGCGTTCGGGTTTCCGGAACTGGGCACGCTGGGTGCCGGCATCGGCACCACCGTGTCCCTGTTCGTCGGCACGATCACCTATGCAATCCTGACCAGCCGCCGGGCGCGGGAGCACGGGTTCTTGGAGCGTCTGCCGCGCGGCCAGACCTTCACCACCATGGTGCAGCTGTCGATCCCGTCGGCGATCCAGACCTTCCTGTTCGCCGCCGGCCTGACCACGTTATTCTGGATCCTGGGCCAAGTCTCGGCGGAAGCCCTGGCCATTTCCAACGTGCTGATCAACATGGCCAAGCTGGCGGTGCTGCCGGCCATGGGCCTGGGCCTGGCGGCCATGACGCTGGTGTCCACGTCCCTGGGCGAGGGCCGGCCGGAGGAGGCATCCCGCTGGGGCTGGGATACGGTCAAGGTGGCGGCCATCGCCTTGGCGGTGGTGGCCGTGCCGATGGTGATCGTGCCGGAGGCGATCCTGGCCGTGTTCCTGACCGACCCGGCGGTCGCCGCCCAGGGGGTGTTGCCCTTGCGGCTGCTCGGGCTGATGGTGATGGCCGAGGCGGTCGGCAGCGTCCTGATGCAGGCCTTGATCGGCGCCGGAGCCGCCCGCACCACCTTGCTGGTGACCAGCGGCAGCCAATGGCTGCTGGCCCTGCCGCTGGCCTATGTCACCGGGGTTTGGCTGGGCGGCGGGCTGATCGCGGTTTGGGTGTGCCATATGGGCTATCGCGCCATCGCCGCCGGCGTGTTCGCCACCCTGTGGGCCCGGGGCCAGTGGCAGACCCTTAAAATTTGAGGCTTTTCCCGCCCGGCGCGCTCGCGTAAACAATTCGCGCGGGCGGCCCGATACGCCGCCGGCCCTGGGCCATGCCCCCCCCAGGCGTACGCCTTTATCCCTTCTCTGCCCCGTTCCAAGGAAACGCCATCATGAGCTTCGCGGTCACCGACCAGGGCGGTGTGTTCATGGTCTCATTGAGCGGCGACTTCACGTTGCGCACCCAGTCGGACTTCCTGAACGTGCTGTCCCGCTTCGACGATTCCCCATCGACCAGCATCAAATTCGATCTCGGCCAGGTCGGCTTCATCGATTCGGGCGGGCTTGGCATGCTGCTGATGGCCAAGGAAGCGGCGGAAACCAGCGGCGGCACCATCACCCTGAAAGGGGCCACCGGTGCCGTGGAACGCTCCCTGCGCATGGTCAATTTCGATTCCCTGTTCAAGCTGGAACCGTAAGTCGGCCACGCCCGGCACAGGGCGGCGGACAGCCCCGAACACGCGGGCCCCGCGCATAAAAAAACGCCGACCGGGTTGATCCCAGCCGGCGTTTTTTATGTGTGCAACCGGCCGGTTACGCCGCCGACTTGGCCGCCACCACCTCATCGGCGACGTTGCGCGGCACGCCGTCGTAATGGCTGAACTCCATGGAGAAGGTGGCCCGGCCCGACGTCATCGACCGCAGATCGCCGATATAGCCGAACATTTCGCTGAGCGGCACATTGGCGCTGACCGCCAGATTGGCCCCGCGCTCGTCCTGGCCCAGCACGATGCCCCGGCGCCGGTTCAAGTCGCCGATCACGTCACCCAGATTATCCTCGGGCGTGACCACCTCGACCTTCATGATCGGCTCCAGCAGTTCCGGATTGGCCTTGCGGGCCACTTCCCGGAAGCAGGCGCGGGCGGCGATCTCGAACGCCATGGTCGAACTGTCGACGTCGTGATACTTGCCATCGACCAGGCGCACCCGGAAGTCCACGGTCGGGTATCCGGCCAGCACGCCATCGGTCATCTGCTGCTTGAAGCCGAACTCAACCGACGGGATGTATTCGCTGGGCACCCTGCCGCCGGTGATCTCGTCGACGAATTCGAAGCCCGCGCCGCGCTCCAGAGGCTCGACCACCACCTTGATCTCCGCGAACTGGCCCGAGCCGCCGGTTTGCTTCTTGTGGGTATAGACATGCTCCACCTTGCTGGTCAGCGCCTCCCGGTAGGCGACCTGCGGACGGCCGACATTGGCCTCGACGCCATATTCGGTCCGTGCCCGGTCGATGGTCACTTCCAGGTGCAGTTCACCCATGCCGCGCAGGATGGTCTGGCCGGTTTCCCGGTCGGTCTCCAGCTTCAGGGACGGGTCCGCCCGCACCATCTTGGCCAGCGCCGTGCCCAGCTTTTCCTGCTCGCCCTTTGACTTGGGCTCCACGGAGACAGAAATCACCGGGTCCGGGAAGTTCATCCGCTCCAGCACCACGGGCTTGGCCGGGTCGCACAGGGTATCGCCGGTTTCGGTCTCGTTCAGGCCGATGAACGCCACAATGTCCCCGGCATAGGCTTCTTCCAGCGGGTTCAGGTCTTCGGCGTACATCTCACCCATGCGGCCGACCCGTTCCTTCTTGCCGCGGGTCGAATTCAGCATCGACTGGCCCTTGCCGATCTTGCCCGAATAGATCCGCGTGAAGGTCATGGCGCCGAACTGATTGTTCAGCACCTTAAAGGCCAAGGCGGCGAACGGCTCGTCGTCGCGGGATTTCCGCTCACCCACCGCATTGCCGTCCTCGTCGACGGTGGCGATGGCGGCCACGTCGTTGGGGGCCGGCATGTACGCGACGACCGCGTCCAGCACCTGTTGCACGCCCTTGTTCTTGAAGGAGGAGCCGCAGAACACGGGCGTGAATTCACTGCCAATGGTGCCCTTGCGGATCATGGCCTGAAGCTTGTCCAGGGACGGTGCCTCGCCGCTGTCCAGGTATTCCTCCATGGCCGCCTCGTCCTGCTCCAGGGCGGTTTCGACCAGCTCCTCGCGCAGGCGCTCGACCTCGTTCAGGACGTCGATGTCTTCCTTCACATCGATGTTCAGGTCGGCGATCAGGCTGTCGGGTCCGTCCCAGTCGCGCTCCTCCCATTTGGCGTCCCGCTCGTCCGAGTGCCAAACCAGCGCCTTCATGCGCACGAGATCGACCATGCCGCGGAAATTGTTTTCCGAGCCCAGCGGCACCTGGCAGATCAGCGGCCGGGCGTTCAGCCGGTTTTTGATCATATCCACGCAGCGCATGAAGTTGGAGCCCTGCCGGTCCATCTTGTTGACGTAGCACATGCGCGGCACGTGATAGCCGTCGGCCAGGCGCCAGTTGGTTTCCGACTGGGGCTCGACACCGGCCACACCGTCGAACACCACCACGGCCCCGTCCAGAACCCGCAAGCTGCGGTTCACCTCGATGGTGAAGTCCACGTGGCCCGGGGTGTCGATGATGTTGATCTGGTGATCCAACCAGTAGGAGGTGACGGCGGCGGATTGAATGGTAATGCCGCGCTTTTGCTCCTGCTCCATGTAGTCGGTGGTGGCGGCCCCGTCATGGACCTCCCCGATCTTGTAGGACCGGCCGGTGTAGTAGAGGATGCGCTCGGTGGTCGTGGTCTTGCCGGCATCGACGTGGGCGATGATGCCAATGTTGCGCATGCGCTCGATCGGGGTTCTACGGGGCATCGGAAAGACCTCGACGTGTCTGGGGTTGCCGTTTGGCGCCGGCCGGGCCGGTCGGATCATCAATTCGGAATACGGCCGGCCGGGGCCGGGGCGCATTCAGGGTTCGCGCGTCCCGGTCAACGGACCCGCAGCGGTGCGGTGATTAGGGCACTGTCCAAGGTTTCGTCAAGCGCCTTGGGGGCACGGGCCCCGTGCCGCCACCGCCGGCCTCAATCCTCGAAGGCGTACAGCACCACCCGGTTCTTGCCAGCCTTCTTGGCAATGTACATGGCGCCATCGGCGGCGGCGACCACCGCGTCGCTGTCCCCCCCATGGTCAGGATACAGCGCCACGCCGATCGAAGCGCCGATGGTGATTTCCACCGCCGCCGCCAGCCCGGCCACATAGAGCGCATAGGGGGCCGCGATCGCCGCCCGCACCGTCTCGGCCCGGGCCATGGCGTCATCGGCGTCCGCGACCGATGGCAGCAGCACCGCGAATTCATCCCCGCCCAGGCGCGACGGCATGCCGGGTGTCGCCACCGTGGCCCGCAGGCGGTCGGAAATCTGCTTCAGCAGTTCGTCGCCGGCGTGATGGCCGTACCGGTCGTTGACCGGCTTGAAGCCATCCAGATCAATGTACAGCAAGGCGGCATGGGCGCCGACCGCGCTGGGCCGGTTGATCTGGCCCTTCAGATCCTCGAACAACTTGGCGCGGTTGGGCAGATCGGTCAGCATGTCATGGCTGGCCTGGTACCGCAGGCGATCCTCGGCCTTGCGCCGTTCGGCGATCTCATCGGCCAGGCGGCGGTTCTGCCGGCTCAACTCGACCATCGCCACCTCCAAGGCGCGCTTTCGGGTGTACAAATCCACGAACAGGCCGACCTTGCTGAGCAGGATCTTCTCATTCACCGGCTTGGTGATGTAGTCAATGGCGCCGGCGCCGTACCCCCGCTCCTCGCTGAACACATCCTTGAACGCGGCGGTGACGAAGATGATCGGGATGTCGGCGGTGGTCTCCTCCTGGCGCAGCATCTCCGCAACTTCGAAGCCGTCCATATCCGGCATCTGAACATCCAACAGGATCAGCGCGAAATCGTGATCCAGGGTCAGGCTGAGGGCCTCGTTGCCGCTTTCGGCCAGCACGATGTCGGCTTCGACCTTGGCCAGCAGCCGCTCCATCACGACAAGATTGGCCGGCGTGTCATCGACCACCAGGATCGAGGGGCGGACGTTCTCTCCCGATTGCTGCAACAGACGGTCCAGCACGGGTGCGGCCTGGTCCGACGGGGGCATGTCCTCGTCCGCGCCCGACGCCGGCACCGCCGAGGGGTTGGACGGCGCGGTCACGGGCGCCCCCCGGCCGTCGCCGGTTCCAGGCCGGCGACATGGGCGCCGATCGCCCGGGACGGCAGGACGCGGTCCACATGGCCGGCGATGATCGCCGCCTGGGGCATGACCGGGTTTTCCGCCTCGGTCGGATCCTGGGCGATGGTCAATCCGCCCCGACGTCGGATCTGGCCCAGCCCGGCGACCCCGTCCTGGTTGGCGCCGGACAACAGGATGCCGGTCACCCCGGCGCCGAAGGCGTTGGCGGCACTTTCAAACGCCAGGTCGATCGACGGGCGGGCGTTCATCACCGGGGAATCGACATCCAGGGCGACGCCGCCATCGGCCTCGAAAATCACATGGTAGCCGGGCGGGGCCAAGGCCAGGTGCCCCGCCTTCAGGACCATCTTGTCCTCGATCACCGCCACCTTCAGGCCGCTGATCCGCGCCACCGTGTCCACGAACATCCCAAAGCCGTCCTTGCCGGCGTGGGAGATTAGGCACACCCGGCCGCGCGGCGGGTGCGTCAGCGGGAACATGGCCCGAAGCGCGCTGATCAGCCCCGCGGACCCGCCGATCAG
>CAYNRD010000026.1:0-11880 GCA_964399515.1 uncultured Mycobacteriaceae bacterium
CGAGACGCTAGCGGGCTGCTCAACGCCAGTCCGGCAAGTCCCGCACCAGCGCCCATCAAAAAATTACGGCGTGAAAGCTTACGGTTCAACATAAAATCTTCCCTTTACCTAACTTTTTTGGATAAACAATGTCCGCAGTTCCGGTTTGAGCGGTTGCGGTCACCAAACAAACACCTCCTGACCGCGCGCGGCGGTCACGAGTCGATCCGGGCCACGGCCGTCTCCGCCAGGGCCCCTCGCGCTTCGGGGGCCAGCGCCAACGCGGCTTGGATGGCGTCGGCGGTGGCGGCGGCATCGCCCGGGGCGACCAGCCAGCCGGTGACCCCGTCGATCAGGATTTCCTTGGGCGCGCCGGTGGCCGATGCGATCACCGGCCGGCCCATGGCCTGGGCTTCGGCCACCACCCGGCCGAACCCTTCGGACATCCGGGACGCGGCGATGACCAGATCGCTGAGCTTATAGGCGGCGGGCATGTCATCGCACGGCTCGGTCAGTTGCACGACGCCGGTCAGGCCCAGCTCCTTGATCCGGCGCTCAAGTCGGGTGCGGAACCGGGACTTGCCGTGGGCCGAGCCCACGATCAGGCAGCGGAAGTCCCGGTGCGGCAGCCGGGACAGGGCCATCAGCACCGCCTCCTGCCCCTTGGTGGGCGACAGGCGGCCCGGCATCAGGATCACCGGCACCCCATCGGGCAACAACCAGCGCCGGGCCAGTTGCACCACCCGCTCTGCGCTGACCGCGTCGGACCGGAACCGGTCGGTGTTGACCCCGCGATGGATCAGGCGGGCGCGATCCGTCTCCACCGGATAGGTCGCCAAGACATAGTCCCGCACGAATTCGGAGACCGCGATCACCCGGTCGCCCTTGGTCATCACGGCGTTGTAGGCGGTCTTGTAAGGGAAGCTGGTGGTGGTGTAGGCGGCGTGGACGGTGGTCACGAACGGGGTCGCCCGGCGCTGGCAGGCCAGATAGGCGGACCAGGCCGGCGCCCGTGACCGGGCATGGACCAGATCGACCGCTTCCCGGTAGATCAGGTCGTGCAGCCGGTCGATATTGGCCCGGATGCCGAACGGGTTCTTGGTCGCCAGCGGCAGGGTGACGTGGTCGGCGCCGACCCGGCGCAGGTCCTGGACCATCGGGCCGCCCGATGACGCCACCAGCGCCCGCCCGCCCGCCTGGACGATCGCCTGGGACAGGTCGACCACGCCCCGCTCCACCCCGCCGGAGATCATCGCCGGCAGGACCTGCAGGATGGTGGGCCCGGTCGGCGGGGCCGGGTGCTGGCGGGTGGGCGTGGTGTTCAGGATCATCCGGGTCGGGCACGGGCCCCGGCCAAGTCAGGGGGAGTGCATGACGTGCCGCCGGGCGATGACCTTGTCCACTGCTTTCTCGGCGCGGACCCAGCCGTGGGGCCGGGCCGCCTGGCCTACCGCCACCGGCCAGCGGAAGCCGACGCCCCCGGGGTGACCGTGATGTTCTGCTGCGGGTTCGCGTCCGACATGACCGGCCTGAAGGCCCAGCATCTGGACCGCTGGGCGGCGCGACGCGGTGTGGGCTATGTGCGCTTCGATTACTTCGGCCATGGCCGGTCGGACGGCTCGTTCCAGGACGGCACCATCGGCCGCTGGCGACGGGATGTGGCCCGGGTGATCGATGGCGTGTGCCCGCCGGGGCCGGTGCTGGCGGTGGGTTCGTCCATGGGGGGATGGCTGGCGGCCTTGGCGGCCCTGGACCGGCCGGACCGGATCCGGGGCCTGGTCACCCTGGCCGCGGCACCCGATTTCACCGACCGGATCCTGTCGGGCCCGGTGCCCGAGGCGGCGCGGGCGGCGCTGGCGGCGCATGGGGTGTGGCACCGGCCATCGGCCTATGGCGATCCGATCCCGATCACGGCCGCCCTGCTGGCGGGGGGCGCCGATCATCGGGTGCTGGACCGCCGCATTCCGATCCACGGCCCCGCGCGCCTGGTGCACGGCACCGCCGACCCGGACGTGCCGTTCGGGGAAAGCGTGAAACTGCTGGCCGCGATCGACAGCCCGGACGCCACCCTGACCCTGATCAAGGATGGCGACCATCGCCTGTCCGACGCCCGGTCATTGGCCCACCTGGACCGCGCGGTGGAGCAGGTGCTGGCGGGCCTTGTGCCCCGAACGCCACTCTGAACCCAGATCGCGCGACCAAATGGGAGTGACGTCACGGGCCCGCGCCGGGCCGGGTTTCCTTGATGATCTCGCCGCGTTCGATGGTGTATTCGCGGTCGATCAGCCCCTCGGCGTGGCTAAGCTCCGACTGTGCCATCAGGATCGACCGCCGCTCCTCCCTCAGGGTGCCGATCACCTCGGCGACCCGGGACGCCAGCGCCGGCGCCACGCCCTCGAACGGCTCGTCCAGGGCCAGAAGCTTGGTGCCGGCCATCAGCGCCCGGCCCAAGGCCGCCATCTTCTGCTGCCCGCCGGACAGCAACAGCGCCTTGCGGTCCTTCATCTGCTGGAGTTCCGGCATCAGGTCATAGGTGAACGCCAGGTTGCGGGCGTGATCGATCTCTCCATTCACCCAGGCGGGCAGCAGGATGTTCTCCTCGACGGTCAATTGCGGCACCAGCCGCCGGTCCTCCGGCATGTAGCCGATGCCAAGGGCCGGGCGGGCATGGGCGTCCATGCCGGCGACGTCCCGATCCATGATCCGGACCGTGCCCGCGATGGGGGTCACCAGCCCCATGATCGTGCGCAAGGTCGTGGTCTTGCCAGCACCGTTGCGGCCCACCAGGCCGACCAGTTCCCCCTCGGCCACGGACAGGGACAGCCCCCGCAAAATCGGGGAGTTCTGGATGGTGACCGCGACGGCGTCCAAGGACAGGATCATTTCAACGTCCCGGTGACAAAGCGCTGGACCCGCTCATCGGCCATGACCTCGTCCGGCGCGTCATTGGCGATGATCGCGCCGTCGTAGAAGGCCAGCACGCGTTCGGAATACCGAGTGACGATGTCCATGTCATGCTCGACGAACAGGATGGTCACCCGGGCGGTGGACAGCACCTCCATCACCAGATCCATGATCGGGTATTTCTCCTCGGTGGACACGCCCGAGGTCGGCTCGTCCAGCATCACCACCTTCGGTGCACCCGAGATCGCCATGGCGATGTCCAGCAGCTTCTTCGAGCCGGCGGAGATGGTCGCCATCCGGTTTTCCCGCAAATCGGCCAGCCGGAACCGCTCAAGCGCCGCCATGGCTTCATCCACATTGGCGCCGGAGGTGGCGGTCTTGAAGAAGGAGGGCGGGGTTTGCCGTGAGATCGACAACGCGATCAACATGTTCTCCAGCACGGTCAACTCCGCCGCCAGCTGCGGAATCTGGAACGACCGGCGGATGCCCAGGCGGGTGATGTCGCGCGGCTGCAGGGCGGTGATGTCCTGGCCATCGAACCGGATGGTGCCGGTATCGGGCTTGATATAGCCGGTGACCATGTTGACGAAGGTGGTCTTGCCGGCGCCGTTGGTGCCGATCAGGCTCCAGCAGGCGCCGCGGGGCACGTCTACCGAAATGTCCCGGGCGGCCTGCACGGCCGCGAAGCTCTTGTTCAGGCCGGCGGCGGTCAGAATGGCGTCCGAAGCCGGTGTCACGTGCCCCTCCGTTCCCGATCCTTCTTGGACATGAGCGAGCCCAAGCCGTTCGGCAACAGGAAGATCACGGTCAGCAGGAACACGCCCAGGATCATCTGCCAGTAAAGCGGGAAGTACACGTTGGAGAACGACCGGATCACCTCCAGGATGATCGCGCCGACGAAGACGGCGCCCACGGAGTAAAAGCCCGACAGGATGCCGATGAAGACGAATTCGCCCGATTGGATCCAGAACCCGTGCTCGGGCGACACATGGCCGACGGCGACACCCGAAATCAGCCCGCCAAGCCCGCCCAGCGCCGCCGCCAGAACATAGGTGACCGCGATCGCGTTGCGAACCGAGGCCCCCAGATATTCGACCCGCAGCTCATTCTCCCGGATGCCCAACAGGATCATGCCGCGCTCCGAATCGAAATACACCCGCATCACCAGGCAGCCGATCACGGTCATCAGGCTCGTGAACACGAACAGCGCGAAGCTCAGCGCCTCCCCCTCGGGCGCATAGCCCAGGAAGGTGGGTGCCCGGACGACAAGACCGTCGGTCCCGCCGATCACGTTCAGCTTCGCCAGCGTGCCATAGAGGATCATCGACAAGGACAGGGGCAGCATGGCGAAGAAGATGCCGCGATACCGGGCCAGGATCGGACCGACCAGCATGCCGACGCCGCCGGAGACCACCAGCGCGGTCATCGACAACAGGACGATGTCACTGGTGCCCAAGGCCTGGTTCATGAATGCCGCCACATAGGCGCCGATGCAGTAGTAAAGGCCCTGGCCGAAGGAGACGAGGCCCGCCCGCATCAGCGCGATGATGCCCAGCGAGACCAGCCCCTTGGCGAAGGCAAGCGTGGTCAGGAACATCGCCCAGTCGGGCATGAACAGCCCGCACAGGATCAGCAGCACGAAGCCCGCCGCCGCACCCAATGCGGCCCTGGTGTGGGGGCTGGTCATATCTTTCGCGCCTGGGTGCGTTGGAACAGGCCTTCGGGCCGGAACACCAGCACGGCCGCCATGACAAGATAGATGATGAACAGCTCGGCCCATGGCACCAGATGGATCGACACGGCACTGGCGATGCCGACGAACAGCGCCCCGATCGCGGCCCCCTCGATCGAGCCCAGGCCGCCGATGATCACGATGGCGAAGGCCAGGATGATCACATTGACGCTGATGCCAAGGCCGACCGAAATCCGCGGCGCGTTCAGCACCCCGCCCAGGGCCGCCAGGAACACGCCGATGGTAAAGCAGATGATGAACACCCGGTTGACGTTGACCCCCATGGTCCGGCTCATCTCCCGGTCATGGATCACCGCCAGGACGATCTTGCCCTGCATGGTGCGGTTCAAACCGTACCAGACCAAGACCCCGGCCAGGATGGCGGCCCCGATCAGCAAGAAGTCGTAGACGGGGTAGATGAACGGGCCGAACTCCGCCACGCCCAGCAGGTTGTAGGGTTCGGACGCGAACAGGGGTGACGCGCCCCAGATCAGTTTCTTGACGTCTTCCAGGATCAGGAACAGGCCATAGGTGACCAGCACCAGGATCACGTGATCCCGGCCATAGAACCGGCGCAGGATGCCCCATTCCATCGCGGGGCCGATGATGATGGCCACCACGAACGCCGATACCAGCATGACGATGTAGCTGCCCATGGGAAACGCATCGCCGCCATAGGCGAAGTAAAGCCCCACGCCGCTGGCGGTCGCATAGGCGCCGATGGCGTACAGGGTGCCGTGGGTCATGTTCAGGATGTTCTGGATCCCGAAGATCAGGGTCAGGCCGACCGAGACCAAGAACAGGTAGGCGGCGCTGATCAGCCCATCGATCAGGATGTAGCCCACGGTTTCCATCCGGAACCTCGCACTGGTTGGGGCCTGGGGGGTACGGGGCGAACCGCGCCGGCCGGCGTCCCGGTCATGGGACGCACGGCACGGCGGGGCTCAGGACGCATGCGGGGGCTCCGCACCGGAGCGGATCAGTCGCACTGGGCTCCGGGGAAGCCCTGGGCGATCCACTCGGTCGACCGTACGCCGTCGGGCGGGTTCACGCATTCGGCCGCGAAATACTCGATATCGACCAGCGCCATGCTGTTCGACGCCTCATCCCATTGGGTGGTGCCGATCGCCGTGGGCTGGATGGCCTGGTGGCCGCCGCCCAGCTTCATCTGGATCAGGCCCGACGGCGAGACCCATTCGGACCCGCGCTTGGCCGCGGCCAGCTGGTCGTCGTTGGGCTTGACGCCGCCATTTTCCGCCATTGCGGTTTCCACCGCGACCTTCAGGCCCAACAAGGCCTGCCACATCCGGAACGGTGCTTGGACGGGGATGGCGCCGAACCGCTCCTCATACGCCTCCCACAGCACCCGGGTCAGCTCGTCCCCGCGCGGTTTCGCGAACAGGCCATTCACCCCGCGGGCGCCCAAGACGACGCCGTTGGGCATCTGATCGCCCAAGGGGGGGATCACGTGATCACCGGCCGAAAACGCGATGGTGGAGCGGGTGAACAGGCCGCGGGCCGAGCCCTGCAGCACGAAGGCCTGCAGATCACCCCCCCCAGAAGCTGGTGTGCACCACATCCGCGCGCTTGCGCACCAGGGCCGAAATCTCGGTCCCGTACTGGCCCGCGTAGATCTTCGGGAACAGGGCGGTGTCGGTGTCGGGCTCGGATCCGGTCAAGGTTGCCACGCTGGCCTTGAAATCGGTCCAGGAATCGTGGCCCCAGGCGTAATCCTGGTTGATGCCGGCCAGGGTGCCCAGGTCGAAGCCACGCTTGTGCATGTATTTGGCAAGCGCGATGTTGTCCATCGCGGCGTGGGCGGCCGTGCGGAACACGTAGTCATAGCTGGCTTCCTCGAAGATCCGCGGGGTGCCGCAATCGTAGAGGATGGTGAACGCCCTCAGCTCATCGGCCACCGCCGGCACCGCCAGGCAATCGCCCGAGCTGACATAGCCGACCACCGCGTCCACGTTCTCCCGCTGAACCAGGTTCCGGAACTCTTGCACCTGCTTGGTGGCACCACCAGCCTCATCGACGATCAGCGGCTCGATGGTCAGCCCGCCGAAGCCGCGGGTGTCGTAGGGCGGGGGCAGCACCCCGCCCTCATTCAGCAGATCGATCAGCACTTGGCCGCCGTTCCAGGCCGGCACGCCGAAGCTTTCCGCGGCACCGCCGGACAGGAATGTCACGATGCCGACCTTAAAGGTGTCGTCTTGGGCCTGGACCGGGCCCGCCAGGCCCAGGGCCGCCACGCCCGCCGCCAACACGGCAGCGAAGCGCCCGGCGGTGGTGCGCCGAACACGTGTCATGGTGATCCTCCCATTCAGATCATTATTGATTGTATTGAGGACGTTTTTTTATGTCCTTTGGAAAAAGGTTAGAACAACGCTGTGTCCGCTGAAAGGGGGCATCGGCAACAAATTTGTGAGACGTCCTGCCCTGCCATGGCCCGCGCGGTTACCGCCAGCGCCGGCGGCGCCGGCGGCCGAGGCCCAGCCAGGACAGACCCCACAGCACGGCGCCGGCCACCAGGCACACCGGCGCCAGCGGTGTTTCCAGGATCGGCAGGACCACGGCCAGGAACAGGTCCGGATGGACATGGCGTTCGATCGCCGGCTGCAGCAATTGCAGGCTGACCGGCTCGACGCTGTACCACACCTGGCCGATGCCGGCGGTGGCCAGGCCGGCCAGCCACAGGCCCGCGGCCGCCAGGATCAAGGCGATGCCCACGGCCGAAATCACGACGGCGATAATCCGGATCATGCCCTCCATCGTATTTCCTTGCAGTGTCTGGGGATGATGCCGCCCGGGCGGCCTCTACTTGGTATCCCCGCCCCCAGGCCTATATCTTTACCAATTGGCGATCAATTTCTGCGGTCTTGTGCTGAAGATGCCATCCAGTTCGTCCGAAAGTGACCCGATCATGACCCAAGCCGACGGCACCCGCCCCGCACCGGCCCAGACCATGGCGATCCCGGCCAAGGATCACCCGGCCGTGCCGCTGCCCAAGACCGGCGTGCTGTTGTTGAATTTGGGCACCCCGGACGCCACCGACTATTGGTCGATGCGCCGCTACCTGGACGAATTCCTGTCCGACCGCCGGGTGATCGAATGGCCGGCCTGGATTTGGCAGCCGATCCTGAAGGGCATCGTGCTGACCACCCGGCCGAAGAAAAGCGGCCATGCCTATGACCAGATCTGGGACCGGGACACCAATGAAAGCCCGTTGCGCCGGATCACCCGGGAGCAGACCGAGGGCGTGAAGCGGCGCCTGGCCCACATGGATGCCGGCGACGTGGTGGTAGATTTCGCCATGCGCTACGGCAACCCGTCTGTGGCGTCGGTGCTGGAGAAGATGCAGGCCCAGGGTTGCGTGCGGGTTTTGATGCTGGCGCTGTACCCGCAATACAGTGCCACCACCACCGCAACCGCCTATGACCAGTCGTTCCGGGCGCTGATGGCGATGCGCTGGCAGCCAGCGGTGCGGACGGTCGGCCCCTACCACGATGACGCCGCCTATATCGATGCCTTGGCCCGGTCGGTGGACGACGCCATCGCCCCCCTGGACACCAAGCCGGAGGTGCTGCTGACCAGCTATCACGGCCTGCCGCAAAGCTATTTCCAGAAGGGCGACCCCTATCACTGCCATTGCCACAAGACCACGCGCCTGCTGCGCGAGCGTCTGGGATGGGAGAAGGACCGCGTGCGGGTCACCTTCCAGTCCCGTTTCGGGCCGGAGGAATGGCTGCAGCCCTACACCGACCAAACCGTGGAGGCGCTGGCCAAGGACGGCGTCAAGCACATCGCCATGATGACGCCCGGATTCTCGGCCGACTGCGTCGAAACCTTGGAAGAAATCAATATCGGCGTGCGGGAGACCTTCTTGGAGGCGGGCGGGGAGACCTTCACTTATATCCCGTGCCTGAACGCCGATACGGGCGGGCTGGACGTGATCGAGGCGGTGCTGCGGCGGGAGTTGTCCGGCTGGGTGGACCTGCCGCACCGCACCGACCTGGCGGCGGCGGCGGAGTAGGCGCCGAAGCCGCGCGGCGCGCCCCATCGCCGGCGGCTCCCCATACTCCCGGTCATGCCCACGGCCCGCACTGCCCTTTTTGGACATGTGCGCGTATACGGGGTGATATCCTCTCGCGCGGGCCAAATTCGGCGATAGCATCGTACCAAGTGTTACCCCCCCTGGCTGTCCGATCGGCCCGGCGTTCCGCCGTGCCGCCCCCGGGCCGCGCACCGACCTCGGGAGTTGATCATGCGGATTTCCCGTTTCCTGCCCTTGTGTTTTTCGGCGACCGTCCTGGCGACCGCGGTGGCGGTGGGCTTGGGCGCCTACCAGTCCGCCACCATGATCGTTGAGGATGAGGAGGAGCTGAAGCTCAGCAGCCTGGCACGGGAGAAGGTCGCGGAGGTGACGACCTATTTCAACACCATCGTCGAGGATCTGCGTGTCACGGCGGCCAACCCGGCCACCGCGGACGCCGTGGTGGCGTTCGGGGAGGCCTGGGCCGCCCTGGACGGCGACCCGACCGAGATCCAGCAAACCCTGTACATCACCGAAAAGCCCCACGCCACCGGCGAGAAGGAGGCGCTGGACGACGCCGGCGACGGCTCCGCCTATAGCGCCGCCCACGCCCGTTACCACGACGCCTTCCGAACCCTGCTGCGCGAGCGCGGTTATTACGACATCTTCCTGTTCGATCTGGACGGCAACCTGATCTACACCGTGTTCAAGGAGCTGGACTATGCCACCAACCTGGTGGCCGGCCCCTACAGGGATACCGGGTTGTGCCAAGCCTTCCAGGCGGCGCGTGCCGACGTGCGCGCGGGCGCCATCCATTTCTTCGACTTCGCCCCCTACGCGCCCAGCGCCAACGCGCCGGCCAGCTTCATCTCCACCCCGATCCTGGATCGGGCCGGCACCCCCTTGGGCGTATTGGTGTTCCAGATGCCGATCGACCGCCTGAACGAGACCGTGGGCAAGACCGCCGGCCTGGGCGAGACCGGCCAGGCCTACGCGGTCGGCGCGGACCGGCTGATGCGCACCCAGGCCCGTCAGGAGCGGGCGCCGACCCTGCTGGCGCGGGAGGTTGCAACCAACCACGTCGCCTCCGCCCTGAACGGCACCGCGTTCGTGGGCCATGTCACCGATTATCTGGGCCGGGATGTGCTGGCGGCCGCGTTGCCGATCCAGGTCCAAGGCACCAACTGGGCGGTGGTGATCGAGCAGGAGGCGTCCGAGGCCCTGGCGGCCACCAACCGGCTGGCCAGCAACGTGGCCCTGACCACCCTGGCCGCATTGGTGGTGCTGACCGGGGTGGCGGTGTTCGTCTCGCGCCTGGTCACCCGGCCGTTGACCGGCCTGAACCATGCCATGATAGCCCTGGCCGACGGCGATTACGACATCGCGGTGCCCGGGGACGGGCGCCGGGACGAAATTGGCGAGATGGCCGCCGCCGTCGCCGTGTTCAAGCAAAAGGGGCTTGAGAACCGACAGCTGGTCGAAGCCCAGCAGGCCCAGGAGGCCGAGGCCGAGCGCGCCCGCGTAGACGCCTTGCGCGGCATGGCGTCCACGGTGGAGGAGCAGGCGGTCGGCATGGCGACGGTGATCGGCGAGAAGACCGATGACATGGCGACCGCGTCCGGCCGCATGCGGGAATCGGCCAGCCTGGTGGAGAGCCGCGCTGGCGCGGTTGCCTCGGCGGCCGAACAATCGCTGGCCAACACCAACGCCGTGGCGGCGGCGTCCGAGGAGTTGACCTCCTCGATCAATGAGATTTCGGGGCAGATCGGCACCTCGGCCACGGTCGCCAAGCAGGCGGCCGAGACCGCCGCCAAGACCCAGGCGATCGTCGGCTCCCTATCGGAGGCGGCGCGCAAGGTCGGCGACGTGGTGCAGTTGATCGCCGATGTGGCCGAACAGACCAATCTGCTGGCCCTGAACGCCACCATCGAGGCGGCGCGGGCCGGCGACGCCGGCAAGGGCTTCGCGGTGGTGGCCAGCGAGGTCAAGAACCTGGCCGGCCAGACCCAGCGGGCCACGGGGGAAATCGCCGGCCAGGTGGGGGAGATGCAAACCATCACCGAACAGGCCGTGGACGCGATCAAGTCGATCGCGGCGGTGATCCAGGACATCGATGAGCGGTCGGGCGGCATCGCGGCGGCGGTGGAGGAGCAGAACGCCGCCACGGGTGAGATCGCGCGCAATGTCGGCCAGGCCGCCGATGCCGCCCGGGAAGTGGCCGAACGGATCCTGGAGGTCTCGCGGGAAGCGTCGGAGCTGGGCGATGTCGCGGCCCGGGTCGATGGCGCGGCGGCCTCAGTGTCGGAGACGGCGACGGTGCTGAAGCGGGACCTGGTGCGGATCGTGCGCACCGCCGTGCCAGAGGTGGACCGCCGGCATGAACACAAGCCCGTGCCGGTGGACCGCCGCCAAGGCTGACCAATGGCCCGTCGCCCCCACTTGGCCCCCTTGCGGGGGCCGGGCCGGATGGCTATGGTCCAGCGCTTTCTGGCCACGGGGCACCACCCCCGGACCCGGATCCCGCGGAGAGGTGGCCGAGCGGTTTAAGGCGCACGCCTGGAAAGCGTGTTTACCGAAAGGTATCGAGGGTTCGAATCCCTTCCCCTCCGCCATGTACCGTCGATTATGCGACGGTTTACTCCGCCAGTTCGATGACCGTTTTGCGGACGAAGCGTCATTTCGTAGTTGCACTCTCGTTGCCACAGAGTTGCTCAAAGAGTGTCAGCTTTCCTGGATTACATCGAGTTCCACGTCGAAGTAAGGCGTGGCGAAGTCCACAAGATCACGGGTGGAAAAAAGCAGACTATCGGCTTGTCCGACCTTCCCAGCCATTACAGCACCTGTAGCCGTGAACCGTGAGCCAACGACCGGGAAATGCGTGCTGTTGTCGTTTGCCATGTTGCCCACCTCGACCCAGCGTGGTTCTCCGCCCTCTACGATCGGCAGAACCGTGGTCGTTGTGCGCCGTCGATCCGAAAGTGACTCGGCAAAGTGGAGCGATGTGCATCTGTTAAAGCCAACACCCAGTAGAAGGGTGTGCGCACCTAGTCGGTATAGCTTCTCAAATGGCGTGCCGCGTCCTTCGCAGAATGCGAGCGCATGCTCCAGTACGATATCGTCGGCGAACGGTCCGCGTGCACACACCGATTCCTCGGGATGATCACTGCGGACGGTTGCGGGCCAAGTTCGAAAACACTCTGCCAACGCGCCCATGGTTGTTGGTGTCATTTGT
>CAYNRD010000027.1:0-10817 GCA_964399515.1 uncultured Mycobacteriaceae bacterium
GGGCGTGGTCCTGGGTGTCGGGGCCTTGGCCGGGGCTGGCGATCGCACCCGCGGCGGCCGGGGCCGCCGGCGGCCCGCCGGTTTGGGAGACCGCGGCCTGGGCCAGAACGGCGACATCCGCCCCATCCCCGCCGTCCGGGCCGGGTTGGCCGGCCTGGGTCTGGGCAGTCTGGGTCTGGGCGCCGCCGCCGTGCAAATCCAAGGTCAGATCCGGCAAGTCTTGCTGGGCTTGGGCCAGGCCTTCGGCCGGCGGGTCGTCCTCGAACCCCAGCGCCGCCGCCACCCCGCCGATGACATGGTCCTGGATATGCTCGCCCGTGACATGCTTGACCGCCAGGCTGGTCGCGGCGATCCCGGCGCCGATCGCCCCACCGAACAGGGCGGCACCCAACAGGCGCGGGCCATCCTGGATCTCGTCCCCGGTTATCTTGCGGTAGAAGTGGTTGACCACCGGAATGTGCTGCAACGGGTTGATGACATCCAGAAAATCCCCGAACCCGTACCCGTCGTCGGACTCCATGTCGCGGTAATACCGGCCCTCGGCGCGCAGGTCGTCCCGATCCTCCCGCTCCAGGGTGTCGAGCAGGTTGGCGGGCGTGCCGGGCCGGTAAAAGGACCCGGGCCGATCTTCGACGGCGGTGGCCGGTGAACCGGACTCGATGCTCATCGGGTGTGCTCCCAAAACGTTCGGGTTCGGGAGAAGCAAGTTGGATGCCAGATTACAGGAGATGGCCGCTGCGCCGGCGCTTCGTGGCCAGGTAGAACTCGTTATGGCCGTTGGCGGCGAAGCGCAGCGGCACCCGTTCGGTGACCGAGACCCCCTGGCCGGCCAGTTGGGCCATCTTGCCCGGATTGTTGGTCATCAGGCGCACCGCACCGATGCCCAGATGGGCCAGCATGCGGGCGGCGGGGGAATACAGCCGCTCGTCATCGGCGTAGCCCAGCATGGTGTTGGCGTCGACGGTGTCGAAGGCGGCATCCTGCAGGGTGTAGGCGCGCAGCTTGTTGGTCAGGCCGATGCCGCGCCCCTCCTGGGCCAGGTACAGCACCACCCCCGCCCCCTCGGCGGCGATCTGCTCGATCGCGCCGCGCAATTGTTGCCCACAATCACAGCGCAGGCTGCCCAGCAGGTCCCCGGTGAAGCATTCCGAATGCAGGCGCGCCAGCACCGGGCGGTCCCGGTCGGGCTGGCCGATCACGATCGCCAGATGCTCGATGCCACCATCGGCTGGGCGGAAGGCGATGAGTTCCGCCTGCTCGCAGCCTTCCAGCGGCACATGGGCCCGGGCGACCTCGGTCAGGCTGGCGGCGGCGTGCTCGGCATAGTGGTCGATATCGAAGGAAGCGACCGACAGGATGTCGGTGGTGGTGACCAGCCGTTCGGCGCCCAGCGGCCGGTCGATGTCCACCACCACCAGCGCTGGCAGCAACCGGGCCAGCTTCGCCAGCCGGGTCGCCGCCGCCGTCCCGTCCCGGCTGTCGGCGGGGGCGTCGGCCCGGCGCAGGGTGGCCAGCACGGCCAGGGTTTCCGCGTCGATCGGCCGGGTCGGGTCGGCCAGGTCGCGAATCTGCGCTGCACTGGGCATGTGATCGGATTCCAGCCGCGTGACGCTGTCGGCGTCCCGGCCCAGCCCCAGGGCGGCCATGCGCTGGGCGGTCAGGATCACGCCCGGCTTGCGGCCGGCCAGCCGCTCGAGCGTGGTCAGGCTGTCCTCGGTCGCCAGTTCCGCGGCCTGCAGCAGCAGGGCCGGCCCCCGGTCCGGGCGCAGCAGCACCGCGTCGCCCCGGCGCAGGTCCCCCGACACCCGGTCGACCGCGCGCAGGCTGACCGACCGGTCGGTGAAGCGGCGGCGCTCGGCCGGAGGGCTCGGGGGGGCCGCGGAGCCGGTCGGCGGGGTGGCGGGCATATCGAATTCCTTGGCTGCAGCGTGAAATGGTGTATTGGCAAGGCGATTGCCATACCGAAGGGTCGCTAACCTCACGGAAAGGCGATAGGATTTGTGTTGGCGCGCGATTTGGCGGTAAGTGTTTGCCCCTCGCCGGTCGCGCTGGGCCCGGGGTTCCGTCGGGCGGCCTTCAGGCATGATGCTCCATACCGTTTTGAACGCAGAAGGACAGCATGAGCACGGCGAAGAAGATCCTGCTGGTCGACGACGACGATTCGCTGCGCCAATCCTTGGCCGAGCAGTTGCAGTTGCATGAGGAATTTCAGACCTCGGAAGCGCCCACGGCCGCGGCCGGGCTGGAGATGGTCAAAGGTGTCTATTTCGACTGTATCCTGCTGGATGTCGGCCTGCCGGACATGGACGGCCGGGATCTGTGCCGGTTGATGCGCCGCAACGGCGTGCGCAGCCCGATCATCATGCTGACCGGGGTCGATTCGGATGCCGATGCCATCCTGGGCCTCGATTCGGGCGCCAATGACTATGTGACCAAGCCGTTCCGCCTGGGCATGTTGCTGGCCCGGATGCGCGCCCAGCTGCGCCAGTTCGAGCAGTCCGAGGATGCGGTGTTCCAAATCGGCCCCTACAGCTTCCGGCCAGCCTCCAAGCTGCTGTTGGACGAGGAGCGGGACCAGAAGGTGCGCCTGACCGAAAAAGAGACCGCGATCCTGAAATACCTGTACCGGGTCGGCAACAAGGTGGTCGGCCGGGACGTCTTGCTGGGCGAGGTGTGGGGCTACAACGCCGGTGTCACCACCCACACATTGGAAACCCATGTCTACCGCCTGCGCCAGAAGATCGAGCGCGACCCCTCCACCGCCGAGCTCTAGGTGACCGCGCCGGGCGGGTACCGGCTCAATCCCTGACCGGCCGGGGCCGGGGCCGGCAGGTATCCCTTGACCGGCGGGGGACCACGGGCTGGACTGCCGCTGTGGCGATCAACACGGGCGGATGGCGTGGCCGAAGATTTCTTCATCAAGTTCTGGGGCGTGCGGGGCAGTATTCCCACCCCAGGCCCGGGCACGGTGCGCTACGGCGGCAACACCGCCTGCATGGAGATCCGCTGCGGCGCCAAGCGCGTGATCATCGATGGCGGCAGCGGGCTGCGCAACCTGGCGCCGGAAATCTTCGCCAACCCGCCCGATGTCTTGGACCTGTATTTCACCCACACCCATTGGGACCATGTCTGCGGGGTGCCGTTCTTCGGCCCGGCCTACAGCCCGGCGATCAAGACCCGCATGCATGCCGCCCATCTGACACCGCCCCAAGGGTTGGAGGAGGTGATCCGGGCGCTGATGCTGGCGCCGTTGTTCCCGGTGCCGCTTGGCGCCTTGCAGAATTGTGAGTTCCACGGCTTCGCGCCCGGAGACGGGTTCGAACCCGCCCCCGGCTTCGCGGCCCGAACCCTGGCCCTGAAACACCCGAACGGCGCCGTCGGCTACCGCTTCGATCACGCCGGCAAATCCATTTGCGTGATCACCGATACCGAGCACGAGGCCGGCGTGCTGGACCAGGACATCGTCCGGTTCTGCGACGGCGCCGACATCATGGTCTATGACGCCACCTACGAGGATGCGGAGTATCGGAACCATGTCGGCTGGGGCCACTCGACCTGGCAGGAATGCCTGAAGATCGCGGCGGCGGCGGCGGTCAAGACCCCGGTCCTGTTCCATCACGACCCCAGCCACGACGATGCGTGCATGGACCGGATCCTGGCCGAGGCCCAGGCGGTGAACCCGGCCTGCCTGGCCGCGGTGGAAGGGGCCACGATCACGCCCTGACCGGGGCGGTCGTGTCCGAAACCGGTCGCGACGGTGGCGTTTGTTGGGCCAACCGTCACGGCAGGTTGAAACGACGGTGGCCCGCCGACTTGCTATGTTCTCGAATGATGACCATGACCTCAACCCCCGCCAACCCCGATACCCGCGACGCCGCCGGCCTGGACCGGCCGCGCGATCGGGTGCTGCGGTTCTTCGCCAACCAAACCCGGTTTTTGCTGTTCGGCCGGCCGGACCCGTTGATGGACGGGCTGCCCAAGCGGGTGGCCGACGCCATCAAGGCCCAGGAGCTGCGCAATGAAATCCTGATCGCGTGGGTGCAGCTGGGCTTGGTGCTGTTCTTCGGTGTGCTGTACGCCGTGGCGCCGAAGGCCGACGGCTCCCTGATGGGCGATCTGGAGCCGGTGCCCATGGCGATCGCCGGCTACATGCTGTTCACGGTCGCCCGGCTTGGCCTGGCCTATGCCGGCTTCATGCCCAATTTCCTGGTCAGCTTCTCGATCTTCCTGGACATGACCTTGCTGATGGGTCTGATCTGGAGCTTCCATCTCCAGTATCAGCAGCCGGCCGCCTTCTACCTGAAGGCGCCGACCATGCTGTACATCTTCATCTTCATCGCACTCAGGGCGTTGCGCTTTGATCCCCGCTTCGTGCTGTTCGCCGGCGGCCTGGGCGTGCTGGGGTGGAGTACGCTGGTGCTGTACGCGGTCGTCACCTCCCAGGACAGTGTGCCGATCACCCGCCTGTACAGCGAGTACATCCTGGGCACCGGTATCCTGATCGGGGCCGAATTCGACAAGATCGTCGCGGTGCTGATCGTGACTTTGGTGCTGTCCCTGGCGGTGGTGCGCGGCCGGCACCTGCTGTTGACCGCGGTGCGGGAAGGCCAGGCGGCCCTGTTGCTCAAGCGGTTCTTCGCCGCCGATGTCGCCGACACCATCACCGCTTCGGAGGTCGAGATCGCACCGGGCGACGGGGAGGTGCGGGACGCGGCGATCCTGTTCGTGGATCTGCGTGGCTTCACCACCTATGCGGACGGGCTGGAGCCCCGGGCGGTGATCGGCGCCTTGGCCAGCTACCAGGACCGGGTGGTGGCGGCGGTGCGGGACCAGGGCGGGGTGATCGACAAATTCCTGGGCGACGGAGTCTTGGCCAGCTTCGGCGCCGCCCGGCCCATGCCCGATTATGCCGCGCGGGCCCTGGCCGCGGCCGATGCCGTGATCCGGGCCGGGATCGACTGGAACGCCGAGCGGCGCCAGGCCGGGGAAGCGCGTGAGCTGCGGGTGAACGCCGCCGTTGCCGCGGGGTCGGTGGTGTTCGGCGTGGTCGGCGGCCAAGGCCGGCTGGAGGTGACCACCATCGGCGCGCCGGTCAACCTGGCCGCGAAGCTGGAAACCCACAACAAAACCGCCGGCACCGCCGCCCTGACCGATCGGACCACCTACGATCTGGCGATCGGCCAAGGCTACGCGCCGGCGGGCACGCCGCGCCCGTTGCCGGCCAGCACGGTGGCGGGGGTCATCGGCCCGATTGATTTGGTGGCCCTGGCGTGACCGGAGCGGCGGCCGCCGCACCCGGCGCCCGCGCCGTCCGAACCGTGGACACGTCAAACGCCTCCATGGCCGTAAGCCATTGAACACCCTGGCTGTCTTGAAATACGGATATCAGGCTGTCCAGGAACGCCCAGGTTGCGTCGTCATGGGCCAGATGGTGGCTCAACACACCGATCGGCCCGTCCGCCGCCGATTGGCCGGTCCGGCGGGCTTGTAACAAAGTCGTGAGGTGCCGAAGGACAGGTTCGGTGCCCAGGAACCGGCGATCCCGCCGCCAATCCACCGGATCCAGGTGGGTATCGACCGAAAGACTGCCCGGGACAGCGGGCAAGCCGCCCCGAAAGCCGCTGAACCGCCAAACCCCCCTGGCCACCAGCCCCTCCATCACCGCCGCATCCGCGCGATTCCAGGGCGGTACCAGGACCGGAAAAAACATATTTCCGAACAATTCCAAAAGTTTGATATAGCCTTGTCCAAGACAGTCCAGGATAGCTTCACGCCCCTGTGCCTGTGCAAGTTCAGCCCGCTTCTGGCCCGCCGGCCGGTGATTGGCATGGGCCCAGCCATGCTGCAGCACGGTCCAGTGGCGGTTCTGCCCCACGGCTTCGGCCAGGACAGGCGCCACTTGGGCCGGGATCACCGCCAAGGCCATGGGCACGGCATGTCTCCGGGACAAGTTGGCCAATCGGTCCAAGGCCGGGGTCGGCGCGACGGCATCATCGTCCCGCCACCATACCGGGACAGGGCGGCCGGCCGCCCGCCAGCGGGCCAGTTCCGCCGCCAGATCCGCGAACGGCGCCCTTGACAGCCCAGGTGCGGCGGGGGCTTGGCCCAACAGCAGCTCCGCGGACCGGCTGGCGCCATCGGCCCAGGCCATCGGCGCCGGCGGGGCCACGGCCAAGGCCGCCAGCACCCGCTCGGCCAGCCGGTCGCCCGTTGCGCTGGCTTCCTCCAGCACCGTCACCCGCCCCCGCTCGGCCAAGACTCCGGCCCGGATCGCCTGTTCGCTCTCGCCCGCCCGGGCGAAGGGGATCAGGATCGCCCGGCACCCCGCGCCCAGGGTATCCAGCACGGTGTTGTAGCCGGCCTGGCTGATCGACAGCGCGCAGCGCCGCAACAGGGCGGGGAAGTCCGGCCGCGCCGCTTCCACGATCAGGGTCGGCCCGGCCCGGGCCCAGGCCCGGGCCGCCAAATCGCCGGGCGTGTCCGGGCCGATCAGCAGCCGCCAGACCAGATCGGGCCGCCGCGCCGCCACCGGGCCATGGGCCGCGAGGGCCGCCTCGATCACCGGGCCGGCCACCGCACCGCCCCCGGCGGAGACCAGGATTTCGCCCGCACCGTCGTCGCCCGGCGGGCCGTCCGGGTCTGGGCGCCGGCCCATGAACCCGGTGTAGTGGACCCGCCGGCCGATGCGGTCCAAGGCAAAAAACGTGGGCTCGAACGGGATGAAATACGGGTCGCCATGGATCAGCACCAGGTCGAACAGCCGGTTGATCACCGCCGCCGTTTCCGGGTCGCGATGCGGTTTCGCCACCAGCACATCCCGCACCGAGCAGGCGATGCGCGGCCGGGGCGTACGCGCATGGGCGGTTTCTAGCAATGCCGTCACCTCACCGCCGAAGGCCCGGCGTGCGAAGGGATAGCCTTCAATGACAATCAGATCGGGCGCGACCGTCGCCAACACCTCCAACAGCCGTACCGTACGGCGTTTCTTGAACGGGGCGTCGATCGGCGCGCCGTCCTTGTCGACCAGCGGGGTGAAGCTGGGCGTGAGGGCGCGCACGGCCGGCAACGGGTACAGGGTGATCCGGCGGTCATAGGCCAAGGCGGTCTCCGCACCCCCGCCATGGGTGACCGCGACCGTTACGCCACGATCCGCCAAGCCATGGGCCAGGGCCGCCGCCCGCCGGACATGGCCGGTGCCCAACAGGTGTTGGACCCAGATCAAGGCGCGCTTGGCGGGCATCAGGCCGGGCCGGTCAGGGAGATCCGGGCCTCGGCCACGGCCAGCCCGCCGTCCTGGGACAGCTGGAATCCGATCGCCGCACCCTCGACGATCTTGACCGGCGGTTTGCCGGTCATGTCCCAGCCGCAGGCCAACGCCAGCAGACAGCGCAAGACACCCTTGTGGCAGATGGCGATCGCCGGGCGGTCCAACCCGGCCAGGAACGGCCGCAGGCGCGCGATCACCGCCCGGGGCGGCTCCCCGCCCGGGGCGGCGAAATCCAGGCCGCGGGCTTCCTGGGCCGCCATGCCGTCCGGATCCCGGGCCCGGAGCGCGGCCAGGCTGTGCCCCTCCCAAGCGCCCCAATCGGCCTCGATCAAGGCCGGGCTGACCCTGTACGGCGCCAATCCCATATGGTCCGCGGTTTGGCGGGCGCGCCGCAGCGGGCTGGTCCAAACCAATCGGTCCGCCGGGGCGTACGCGGGCGGCAGGCGCCAGGCCTTGGCCAGGGTCACGCCCGCCTCCGACAGGGGCGGGTCGGCCCGGCCCTGCAGCCGATGCTGCGCCGACCAATCCGTCGGGGCGTGGCGAAGGGCGATGAGATGGGGCATGGCCGACCGGTGGCAGCGAAAAGAGAACGGATCATGGCGGGTTTTTGACCGATTCCAAGTCGCCCCGGCGGCCGGGCGGGTTTCCCAGCCGGCAAGGATGTCGGGATTGGGCCAATACCGACCTGGGCCTTGGTGTCTAGACATCATGTCTAAATTTAAATTTAAATCACGACAATCAGTCTGAAAGCTTTTCCGGTTTGCTGAGCACAAAATCCTGGAATCCTGTCCCAGGACCAATCCGTGCGATCCGAACCCATGGGCCGGACATCCCATCGATCGCCACCAGAGTTGAGAATTTTTCTTTCATGAAATCATAGATTTATCGGGCATCGGCAGCGGTGTCATCGGACCAACTGGAATATTGGCGTGGTCGACGCCACGCCGTGCCGGACATCGCTTGGACATTCGGGTGGCACTTTTTCGGAGGGTCGAACCCGGCGATGCTCGCACGCGTGCATGCCAAGCCCGATCCTCGCCCATCCGACGATGCCAACCGGGATGTCGCATCGCGATTGGGTTTGGGGGGCGTTCGCGCCGGCCTGGTCCGTAGCTTGGAGCGGATATATCGAACGGCCCAAGCAGCTGATAATAAAGCATGTCGATGCTTCGTTCATGACCCATTCCGAGTCGTTCCCGGTGCCAGACCCAGCAGCGGCGCGAATCGGTCCGCCAGGGCTCGAATGCCCGGAGCCATGGCGAAGCGGGACCGGCAGCGCGCCGCGCCGGCGTCGGCCAGGCGCGCCCGCCGCGCGGGCTCGGTGATCAGGGCCACCAGGGCACCGGCCAGGGCGTCCGGGTCGCCCGGCGGCACCAGCACGCCGGTTTCCCCATCCAGGATCAGTTCCGGGATCGCCGACACCGCCGTCGATAGGCAGGCCAAACCCAGGGCTTGCGCCTCCATCAGGACATTCGGCAGGCCGTCGCGATCGCCGTCGGCCGCGATCTTGGACGGCAGCACGAACAGATCGGCCGCCTGATACTCCGCGATGACATCGGCCTGGGCCAGGGCGCCGCGCCAGGTGATCCGGTCGGCCAGGCCCAAGGCCTCGGCCCGGGCCCGCAAGCCGGGCAACTGATCGCCGGCGCCGACATGGCGAAACCGCCAGGCCAAGCCCGCCGGCAGCCGTGCCAAGGCCGCCAGCAGGTCATCATACCCCTTCTTGGCGACCGCCCGGCCCACGGACAGAACGGTGACCGGCGCCCCCCCGCCAACGGCCCCCGGCCGGCGGGCGGCAAAGGGGAAGCCGCTGAAAAACAAGCCAAGCTAGGACAGACCCACCCCGCCCCGCGCCAAGCCCGCCGCCTCGGCCAGCCCGGCCAGGTGGCGGCGGTTGACCTCGGTACAGGTCACACCCCACCGGCACCGGGTCAGCTTTTCCGACAGGTCCCAGTCCGGCGTGGTCCAGATGTCCTTGGCATGGGCGGAGAAGCTCCAGCCCAAGCCCAGGATCGCGGCGGCGTAATCGGTCACCGAGGCGGGCGTGTGCAGGTAATGGCTGTGCAGCCAGGCGATGTCCGTGGGCAATTCCGCCGCCAGGACGCAAGCCTGGCCGAACCGCCGCCATCGGGACCGGCTGCGGTCCCGCCGGAAATCGGCCCGGAACCGGGCATAGGCCGTGCCGTAGCCGGGCTGGCGCCGGGCCCAGTCCCGCGCCCGGGCCACCCGTTCCGGCGCCTGATGCAGGTATTCCGGCAGGTACAGGACAGGGGCGGTGATCGCCTCGTGCAGGCCGTGGCGCACCGCCTCGCCCGGCGCCCGGAGGGAGACGATCAACTGATCAAACCCCGCCCGTTGCAGTGCCAGGATCTCCTGGGCGATGAAGGTCTCCGACAGGCGCGGATACCCCTTGACGATCACCGCGAGGCGTTTGGGCATGGCCGACGGGGCCGCGGATCAGCCGCCGCCGACCACCCGGAAGCGGGTGCGATCGCGCGGGGTCCGCTTTTGGGTGATCAGCTGGTCGGTCAGCGCCGCGACCCGGTCCAGCCCGTCCAGCAGGCCCAGGCGCATCACCCGGGACGGCACCGGCTGGTCGGCCAGGGACCGGAGCGCGTTGATCATCGGCCCCGGCGGCAGGGAGCCGGTCTCGCGGCTGGTCTCCAAGATCCGCACCAGCCCCAACCCGGCGGCGCGTCGGGCGCGGATGGTTTGTTCCAGCCGGGGCGTGCGACGCGGGATCACCAGTGCCGGCTTGTCGAAGGACAGGATCTCGCAAAAGGTGTTGTAGCCGCCCATGGCCACCACGCCGGTGGCCCGGGTCATCAGATTTTCCAGATGGGCGTCGAAATCGGTGATCGCCACCCGCGCCAGGGCCTCGGCCCGGCGCTGGTACTCCAAGCGCCGCTCCAAGGGCATGAACGGCCCGGTGACGATCAGGGCCGGATGGGGCAAGTCGGCCGCGTGCTCATAGGCCGACAGCACCCAGTCGACCATCTGTTCGCCATCGCCGCCGCCGCCCGGCGTCACCAGCAGGAACGGCCCGTCGAACGGCAGCAGCGGTGCCGGCGTCTCCGACGCCGTTCGGCGCAGATAGCCGGTGTAGACGATCTGGTCGCGCAGGCGGTCGGGCAGGGCGATGGCCTCGAGCGGCCGATAGATGTCCGGGCAGCCGAACACCCAAATTGCCGAATAATAGGCGTCCAGCGCCGCGACGGCCTGTTTGCGGCGCCATTCCGGGATCAGGGCGGCCGGGTCGTCCAAAACGTCCCGCACGCCCAGGACCACGGGCGTTCCCCGGTCCCGCATCAGGTCCAAGGTGTCCCGCACCTCCCCCCTCAGGCCCAGGGGCTCCTTGTCGATCAGCACCAGGTCCGGGTCGAAGATCGACGCGGTGTGATGGATGATCGAGGCGCGCATCGCCAAGGTTTCCTCCGTGGCGATGTTGAGCCGGAGGGAGGTGTACTCCCCATCGCGCAGCTTGATGATCCCGGGCACGCGGACGAAATCGATCCGGTTCGGAAAGTCGAAGCTGCCCACGATCGGCGAG
>CAYNRD010000027.1:10827-11867 GCA_964399515.1 uncultured Mycobacteriaceae bacterium
CAGGAGCAACACACTGGCGGTGGCGTCCGTCGCGTCCAGCTGCTGGGCGATGGCCCGGCACCGGCGCAGGTGGCCCAATCCAAAGGAATCATGGCTGTAGATGAGGATTCGGCGGTGCTGCGCAGCATCCGACATCGCGGTGTCTCCCGGCAGAGACCGGATCAAGCCGGGATATTGCACGGTGCCCCAGCACCTGGAAAGCCCGGATACGGCCCGCCGTCAGCGCCCTGGATCGAACTCCACCATCACCGGCACATGGTCGGACGGTTTTGGCTCCCAGCCCCGGGCATCCCGCAGGGTTTCCTGCTTGAGGGAGGTGTGAACCAGCGCCGGCGTGGCCCAGATGTGGTCCAAACGCCGGCCCCGGTCCGATTGCGCCCAGTCGCGCGCGCGATAGCTCCACCAGCTGTAAAGCCGGTCTTGGGCGGGCACGTGATGGCGCACGGCGTCCTTGAGGCCGGACGCCGCCAGGATTTGGTCCAGGCGCGTCACCTCCGCCGGTGTGTGGCTGACCACGCCCAGCATCTGCTTGTGGGACCAAACATCGGTCTCCAACGGCGCCACATTCAGATCCCCGACCACGATCGTCGGCTGGTCGGCCGCCCCGCCGGCCGATGCCCAATGGGCGGCCATTTCCTCCAGAAACTGCAGCTTGTGGGCGAATTTGGGGTTTTGCTCCGGGTCGGGCACATCGCCGCCGGCCGGAACGTAGAAATTATGCAGTTGGATCGGTTGGCCGGCCGTGCCGGTGACGGTGACCCGCAGGTGCCGGCAATCGGCCTGCCCGCACCAGGTCTGCCGCGTCACATCGGACAGGGGCAGCCGCGACAGGATGGCGACGCCGTTATAGCCCTTCTGCCCCGCCAACGCGATGTGGCCGTAGCCCTGGTCCCGGAACCGGCGTTCGGGGAACAGGGCGTCCGGGCATTTGGTCTCCTGCAGGCACAGGACATCGGGCTGCCAAAGGGTGATCACCCGGTCGACCAGGTCCTGGCGCAGCCGAATCGAATTGATGTTCCACGTGGCGATCCGCATGACCG
>CAYNRD010000028.1:0-11861 GCA_964399515.1 uncultured Mycobacteriaceae bacterium
CCACCAGCGGGAAGTGGTCGGCCAGGGTCAGATCGACCACTTCCTCCGCCGCCTGGACGATGGCGGCACCGGTCTTCTCATCCAAAGCACCCAAGCCCATGTTGGCCAGGGCCGCCGCTTTCTTCTGGATGCCCAGGGCCCGCACCAGCGGCAGCGGCATGCGCTCGCCGCCGATCTTGAAGTTGTGCAGGGACCGCTGAGTCTGAGCCCCCCAGTACCGGTCGGCGGGCACTTCCATTTCGCCCAGGCTGTCGGTCTCGATGCGGGTGTCGGCTTCGGACATCGTCTTGGTCCCTTGGATACGGGGTCGGGGTGGCGGGGATCACTACCACAGGAGTGGGAGCGCTCAACCGGCTTTTCCTAGCGCCCCTTGACCCGGTTGACATGCCCCATCTTGCGGCCCGGGCGGGCGTCCGCCTTGCCGTACAGGTGCAGATGGTCGCCGGGGCGCGCCAGATAGCGGGGCCAGGCGTCCACCTCGTCACCCAGCAGGTTGATCATCTCCGTCTCAGAATGACGCTCGGGGCTGCCCAGGGGCAGGCCGCACACCGCGCGCACCGCCTGCTCGAACTGGTCGGTGACCGCGCCGTCCTGGGTCCAATGGCCGGAATTGTGCGGCCGGGGCGCCATCTCGTTGACCAGCAGCCGGTCGTCCTCGGTCTGGAACATCTCCACCGCCAGCAGGCCGCCCACGCCCAGCCGCTCGGCCAGGCCGCGGGCGATGGCGTCGGCCTGGGCGCGCACGGCCAGCGGCACCCGCGCCGGGGCCAGGGTCCGCTTCAGCACATGGTCCTGGTGCTGGTTCTCGACCACCTCATAGGCGGCGATGGCCCCGTCCGGTGCCCGGGCGGCGATCACCGACACCTCCCGGATGAACGGCACGAACGCTTCCAGGATCGCGGTCCGCCTGCCGACCGCGGCCCAGGCGGCCGCCAGGGTTTCGGGGCGGCCGTCACGCACGGTGGTCTGGGCCTTGCCGTCATAGCCCAGCCGGGTCGCCTTCAGGATGCTGGGCGTGCCCAGGTCGCGCACCGCCAGCCTCAGCGCCTCCGGCCCGTCCACCCGCCGGTAGTCGGCGGTGCCGAAGCCCGCATCCCGGGCCGCCGCCTTTTCCTCCAGCCGGTCTTGGCACACCGCCAGCACGGCGCCGCCCGGGCGCACCGGCACCAGCGGCTCCAAGGCGCGGACCGCCCCGATCGGCACATTCTCGAATTCCAACGTGACCACATCGACCCGGGACGCGAACCGGGCCAGGGCCGCCGCGTCCTCGAAGCCGCTGACCGTCCGCTCCGCCGCCACCTGCAGGGCCGGCGCGTCGCCGCTGTCGGCGAAGATGTGGCAACGATAGCCCAGCCGGGCGGCGGCCAGGGCGGTCATCCGGCCCAGCTGCCCGCCGCCCAGAATGCCGATCACCGACCCCGGCGCCAGGGGCCCCGCCCTCGGGCTCATTTCACCGGCGGGGGGGACGGGGTTTCGGCCACCGCCTCGGTCTGCTTTTGGCGGTAGTCGGCCAGACGGCCGGCCGTGCCCGCATCCGACAGGCCGACCACCGAGGCCGCCAGCAGGGCCGCGTTGACCGCCCCGGCCCGCCCGATCGCAAGGCAGCCCACCGGCCCGCCGGCCGGCATCTGGACGATGGACAAAAGGCTGTCCAGCCCCGACAGGGTCTTGCTTTCCACCGGCACGCCGAACACGGGCACCGTGGTCAGGGCCGCGGTCATCCCGGGCAGATGGGCGGCCCCGCCGGCGCCGGCCACGATCGCCTGCAGCCCCCGGATGGCGGCGGTCTTGGCATAGGCCACCATGCGCTCGGGCGTGCGGTGGGCGGAGACGATCCGCACCTCATGCGCGACGCCCAGCGCCTCCAGCGTTTCGGCGGCGTGGCGCATGGTCTCCCAATCGGATTGGCTGCCCATGATGATGCCGACCACCGGCTCGGCCGTGGTCTTGCGGGATGGTGCGGCTGGCGACATTGAGGTTTACTGTCCGGGTGGGATTGGAAAGCGCGGGATTATAGGGAGGTGCCAAACCCGATCAACCGGGCTTGGCGATACGGGAACGCACCATGCGGATCATGGAGGAAAAACCCCGGCTGCTGCCGTTCGGGGTGGAGTTGATCGCGGGGCCGGAACGGGTGGCCCCCACCAAGGCCCTGCGTCGGGCCTTGGACAACCGGACCGCCGATCGGGGTGGCCTGCCCCACCAGCCGGCGGCGGCGGTGGAGGTCTTGGGCATTCCCGAAGACCAGTTGACGCCCGAGGTGCTGGAGGCGGTCGGCCACCTGGCCGGGGAGATCGACCGGCTGCAGCGCGCCTTGGCGATCCGGGACGGGCGCATCGCGTATCTGGAAAACCACCAGGACGGGGCGGCGTGGACGCCGGTTCTGGACCGGTCCGGGTTCCTGACCGCCGCCCGGCAGACCCTGGAGCGCGGCGATGCCCCGGACGGGTTCGGGCTGGCCGTGTTCAATCTGCGGGACTTCACCGGTTTGAATGCCCAGCACGGCGTCGAGGCGGGCGATGCGATCCTGCATCACGTGGCCGATGTCCTGGCCGAAAAAGCCCACGCGTCCGACCCGGTCGGCCATCTGGGCGCCGACGAGTTCGCGGTGCTGGCCGGGAACAGCGATGCCGACGCCCTGTGCCGGGACGTGGACGCGGCCTTGACCCGGGTGCCGTTCGTCTACAAGGGGGCCGCAATCGCGGTCGCCGTGGTCGGCGTGGCCGAGCCGGTGGCGCATGCCGCCGACCTGCAGCCGGCCTTGGCCCGCGCCGAACGCCGCATCGACGAACGCCGCCTGCACGCCATCCCCTGAGCCGCGTCGTGCCCGGTCAGGCGATGATATCCGGGATCAACAGGCTTTCCAGGCGCACGATCTCATCCTTCAGGCGCAGCTTTTCCAGCTTCATGCGCTTGATCTGCAACTCGTTATGGGACGGCTCGGCCAGGCGTTCCTCGATCTGATCGTCCAGGCGGCGGTGGTCGGCGACCAGACCGTCCAGCTTTTCCCGCAATGTCGCCGAATCCTGCATGGGTGACCAATAATCCGTGTGGACCCGTATCCGTTTGGGCTGGTGTCATACACGAGACGTCATCGCAATAAAACGGCCATTTTCCGGCCCGCCCGGCGGCCAAACCGGGGTGTCGGCGTGGCATGACCTTACGTCAACAAAGTAATATAGTTTCAGAAATTGCAGGGAATTATGCTTGTCAGTTCGCCGAAATTGGGCGACGCTACCCATCGTAACCAAAGTATTCGGTCACGCCGCAGTGTCGGCGGGAGGTTCGGCACGGGGTCGTGCCGAACATAAGTATCCAGGCCGCGCCCATGGCGTTTGACCGGGCGGCCTGGGTGGTGGCGCGGCCGTTCCGGTCATGCCGGAACAGGGTTCGGACCGTCTTCGCCCATCGTTGCGAAGTGTGGGGCCACATCCCTTGGCCCCATTCAACCGGCCCCGGGCCGCGCCGATTGGAAACGGTGCGGTGGTTGCCCCCCGACCTGGAACTGGCGGCGGGCGGTTGGGACGCGGACCGCGTCCGCGGACGGTGTCCGGGCACCCGATCCCCCTGTCACGGGAGGCGTCCCCATCCGTTACCGTTCCAATTCCCTTCAAACTTGTCTTCGCAGAAAGGACAACCCATGGCGACAGCAGACCGTGTGGCGACGTTGCGGACCAAACACTCCCAACTGGAGATGACGCTGGAACGGGAGAACCAGCGACCGGCCCCGCGAGAGATGCTCATGAAGCAGCTGAAGCTGGAAAAACTGCGCCAGAAGGATGAAATGACGCGCCTGCAAGCGTAATCAGCCAGGAATAAGTACCAGAAAACGGCCGGGCACCCGATGTCCGGCCGTTTTTCTTGGTCGGCAGTCCATCGCCGCCTGCCCCCGTCCGATACCCACCGAACAATACACGCTGGCGCGGACGATCAGGGTCCCGGACGGGTCGCCGAAGCCCCGGTCACTCCGACGCGGGTCCGGGCGTGCGGAACAGGCTTTCGGCGGTATGCTCGGGTGTCGGGGCCGGTTTGGGCTCTTGGGCGTCGTCGGCCACCGGGGCCTCGGCCTCGGCCCCGTCCAGCGGTGCTGCCGCCTCGGGCGGGGTTTCCGGCAGGCCCTGGCGTTTGCGCGCCTTCTGCAGGGCCTCCTCCAAATCGGCGTATTTGCAGATGCCCAGCAGCACCGGGCTCTGCGGCTTGATGTTGGGGGTGTTCCAGTGGGTTCGCTCCCGCACCGAATTCACCGTCGGCTTGGTGGTGCCGATCAGCTTGCAGACCTGGGCGTCGGACAATTCCGGGTGATTGCGCAACAGCCACAGGATCGCGTCCGGCTTTTCGGCTCGCTTGGTCACCGGGGTGTAGCGGGGGCCCTTGCTGCGCAAGACCGGCTGGGGAATGTCGCTCTGGGCCATTTGCAGCCGGGCGGTCGGGTCCTGCTCGCAGCGGGCGATTTCCAGCTTGGTCAGCTGGTTGGACGCGATCGGGTCCGAGCCGACCATGCCGATCGCCACCTCGCCATCGGCGATCGCCTGCACCTCCAAGGCGTGCATGCCGCAAAACTCCGCGATTTGGTCGAACGTCAGGGTGGTGTTCTCGAACAGCCAAACGGCGGTCGCCTTCGGCATCAGGGGCACGGACATCATTCCTCCAATCCCATCTCATCCCGTGATCGGGCCAAACGCATACGCCCCCCGGGACGCGGCCCGCCAGCTTCGGCACGGGCGGCCGCGGGCTGTCAGAACAATCATGTCGGAGAAGACAGCCGGCCCAGGGCAACGGGGCGACAGCCCCATGCGATATGACACGATCTCTAAGATATGAGCGCTATGGCCCCCGGCATCAAGATCCGACTTCGTCCGCCAGCGGGTTTGCGACCGCCAGCAGGATCTTGCCGATATGGGTCGAGCTTTCCATCAGCGCGTGGGCCTCGGCCGCCTGGCCCAAGGGCAGGACCCGATGGATGATGGGCCGGATGCGCCCCTGGGCGATCATGGGCCAGATCTCCCGCTCCAGCCGGGCCGCCATGCGCGCCTTGGCCTCGATCGATTGCGGGCGCAGGGTGGAGCCGGTCAGGGTCAGCCGCTTCATCATCACCTTGGCTAGGGTCAGCTCCATGCGCGCGCCGCCCAGAAAGGCGATCGACACATGCCGGCCATCCATGGCCAGCGCGTCCAGGTTCCGCTCCACGTAAGACCCGCCGACCATGTCCAGCACCAGGTCGACCCCCTGGCCCTGGGTGGCCGCCTTGGCGGCGGCGACGAAATCCATGTCCCGGTACAAGACCACCTCATCCGCTCCCAGCGCCCGGCAGGCCTGGGCCTTTTCGGCGTTGCCGACCGTGGTGATCACCCGGGCGCCGATCGCCTTGGCCATCTGGATGGCGATGGTGCCGATGCCGCTGGAGCCGCCATGGACCAGCAGCCACTCCCCGGCCGTGAGCCCGCCCCGCTCGATCATGTTGTGCAGGACCGTGAAGCTGGTCTCCGGCAGGGCCGCGGCCCGGGCGTTGTCAAAGCCGTCGGGCGGCGGCAGGCAATGCCGTTCGGGGGCCGTGCAGTATTCCGCGTACCCGCCGCCGGGGGTCAGCGCACAGACCCGGTCGCCAAGGGCGTATCGACCGGTCCCTTGGCCCAGGGCGACGATGGTGCCCGCCACCTCCAGCCCGGGCAGGGGCGAGGCCTCGGGCGGCGGGGCATAGGACCCCGCCCGTTGCAGGACATCGGGCCGGTTGACGCCGGCATGGGTGACCCGGATCAGCACTTCGCCCGGTTTTGGCGTGGGCACCGGCACGGTGACGGTGTGCAGGACATCGGGTCCGCCGGGCTGGGCGATGGCGATGGCGCGCATGGTGTCGGGCAGGGTCGGGGGCGCGGGCATGGCGGCCTCATGGGGTGCGGATCGGGTAAGAGGGGGGTTGTCAGCGCCGGTGATTTGCTCTTTTACGGTTTCTTCGTGGCCGCCCCGGCCCCGATCCGGGAGTGTGACGAAACCAGCGCAATGGATGCCCGATGATCGAAGAGGAACCGCCCCCGCGCAAGCACCGTGAGCTCGGCGCCGATCTCAGCCGGCTGTCGGTGGCGGATCTGACCGTCTATATCGCGGATCTGCGCGCCGAAATCGCCCGGGTGGAGGCGGATATCGCCGCCAAGCAAGCCCATCAGCAGGCGGCGAAGGCCCTGTTCCGCTGAGGCGGGGCCGGCTTCGCCAGGGACCGTGAGCGGCACCGCCGCCAAAGGAGACATTTCGGCATGTTGGAAGGAAAGACCGCCGTCATCACTGGATCGACCAGCGGCATCGGTTTGGCGATCGCCCGCGCCTTGGCCTACCAGACCTGCAACATCATGCTGAACGGTTTCGGCGACCCCGCCGAGATCGAACGCATGCGGCGCGGCATCGAAAGCGAGTTCGACATCCAGTGCCAGTATCACGGCGCGGACATGTCCAAGCCCGATGAGATCCGGGACCTGATCGAAACCACCGACCGCCATTTCGGCGGCGTCGAGATCCTGGTGAACAACGCCGGCATCCAGCACACCAGCCCGATCGACAGCTTCGATGACGCCAAATGGGACTCGATCCTGGCGGTCAATCTGTCCGCGGCGTTCCACGGCACCAAGGCGGCCTTGCCGCTGATGCGGCGGCGCGGCTGGGGGCGGATCATCAACACGGCGTCGGTGCACGGTCTGGTCGCCTCGGTCGACAAGGCCGCCTATGTGGCGGCCAAGCACGGCCTGATCGGGCTGACCCGGGTGACCGCCCTGGAAACCGCCCAGGAAAACATCACCTGCAACGCCTTTTGCCCGGGCTGGGTCGACACACCCTTGGTGCAGGCGCAGATGCAGGCCCGGGCCGAGGCCCTTGGCGTCGGCTTCGAGGAAGGCAAATCCAGCCTGCTGGGGGAAAAGCAGCCCAGCCGGGACTTCGTCCAGCCCGATCATATCGCGCAGTTGGTGATGTTCCTGTGCACGGACGCGGCGGCCCAGATCACCGGGGTGGCCATTCCGATCGACGGCGGGTGGACCGCCCAGTAGGCGGGCTCGCGGCCCCGGTCCTCGGGCACGCGCGTCTGCCCAAGCACCCGATCACGGGCCGGGATCCCGTGTGATCGGGACAGGCCTTAGCGGCGACCGTCCGCCCGGGTGGGCAGTGCCGCCCCCTTGGTGTTGCGGATCATGTCATCCAGGCGATGGACCTGGCTGTAGAGCGCGTGGGTGCGGGCCAACAGGTCCCGGACCGGTGCCGGCAGGCGGTCGTCATCGGACCACTGCTCGTCAAAGCACACCGTCTCACCACCGATGGCGAACCGTTCGTGCAAGGCTTCCTCATCGGTCAGTTCGCCGGTTTCGACGGCCCGTTGACACAGCAGCCAAGCCATGGCCTGGGTCAGCCGGCAGGTGATGCGCATGGTCTCCTGGCTGACCAGAAGCCGGGCACCCCCTTCCATGTCCTTGACATCGCCGCTTTGGCGGTAGGCGACGTAATTGCGCGCCTCAATCAACAACGCCATCGCTTCCCGATAGGTTTTCCGGGTGAAGGCATGGGTGGAAACAACATCTGACACCTGGGCGCCACCCCCCTGTTATCGCCGGGTCGCGCCCGACGGTCGGACCCCGCCGCATGCCGAAAGCGCCATTCGGCATCCATTGCTTACCCCGGGAATGCTTTACTGTCCGCTAATCTAGATCGCGTCGCAAGGAACAGCGCGACCATAGGTTAGGCCGGCGGGCCATGGGGGCGGGCACACCCGGTGCCCAAATGAGAAAGGGCCGCCCGTTCAGCGGCCCCTTCCTTGTTGTGCCTCACCCGTTCAACCCGCGTGATTGGCCGGGAGCATAGGGTGCGCGGTTCGGGTTCGTCAATGCCCGGTCTAGAAAAATCAATCTGTTAACTCTTTAGGCGAAAGTTTTTCAAATGACGCCCGAGGGTGCGCTGCAAAACCACCAAGCGTGCGCTGCACAACAACCAAGTGTGCGCCGCACGATCATCAACGGTGCGGTGCCAAAAAAAGAGCCGCCAAACTGGCGGCTCAGTATCAACAGGGAGGCATCAACAAGGATCGAGGGAGCGGCGTGTCGAAGGGTCGATCTCCGCTCCGTCGATGGACCCACCGTAATCCGCCCTGATTTAAAGAAGGGTTAAACATCCCGGGGCGTGTTTGTGGCGCGATACACAGGCCGGATGCGGCGTGTGCTTGGCCTTTCGACATGGGTTAAATCCATAACCAGGTTGGAACTGGGGGTTAAGGCAAGATTAACTTCGGGGGCCCATGGCGACCCCGGACCGCAGGGGGGAGAGGCCCTCGACCGGGCGCTCGGGCTCGGTCAGGTGAAAGCGCCTGCCGTGCAGGGTGACCGTGAAATCCCGTTCGGCATTGACGCCGAACGCCCGGTAGCGCCGCTCGAACTCCGCCTGGGGCATATCCGGTGTCACGGTCGCCATGCGCCGAAAATCGGCCAAGCGGGTCTTTCGCCCCGACCACGCCATGTCCAGGCGCGGCAACGGGTCCGGTGCCGTGGCCAAGGCGTCGCCCAGGCGGGACAACAGCCCGACCGCCGCGTGAAAGCCGTGATTGGCCAAATCCACCCGGTGCCAGCCCGGATCGACATCGAACCAATCGACGGCGACGATCGCGCCCTCGTCGACCCTGGGGGTCATCTCGTGACAGGTGGCGCCGAAGCGGGTGGCACCGTCATAGATGGCGAAGCTTTCCGGGTATCGACCGGGATAGGTGGGCGGGCCCGGGTGAATGTTGTAGCTGGGGCCGGGAAATCGGTCCAAGCACCAGCCGGGCACGATCACGCTGGTGCAGAAACAGACCAGCCGGGCCGAAGGCAGCGCCCCGTCGCCCAAGCCGCCGATGATCTCGGTGGCCCGAGCCAGATCGGAGGCCGGCAGCACCGTCGCGGCCCGGTTGCGGGCTGCCATGAAATCGCGAAGGGCCGCGATTTCCCGCGGTCCGGCCACCAGCACCAAGGTTTCGATCACCGGGGTGACGCCACCGGGCGCGGATGCCGGGATGTCGCCCGGCCCCGCGCCGCCCGCGGTCACTTGATGCCGAACATCTCGAACTTCTTGTTGAACTTCGCCACCTGGCCCGAGCGATTGACCACGCGGGCGCCGCCGGTCCAGGCCGGGTGCACCTTCTTGTCAATCTCCAGACGCATCACATCGCCTTCCTTGCCCCAGGTGGACTTGGTCTTGAACTCGGTGCCGTCGGTCATCACCACGGTGATCTCGTGGTATTCCGGGTGAATGTCTGGTTTCATCGCACTTGCACCAGGGTGGTTGGGCCACGACCGCGTGGGGCCGGATCGTCATCAAGCAAGGGCGACGCTGCCGTGCCGCCCAGGCGAAGGGCGGGTGTATACCGGCAAACCGGCCCCGGGCGCAAGGGCTGGTTCGGCCCCCGGCTCAGCCAGCCTGGTCGATGCGCAGTTCGATGCGGCGGTTGCGGCGGAAGGCATCCTCGGAGGTGCCGGGGTCGATGGGCTGGAAGGCGCCGAAGCCGGCCGCCGCCAATCGGTCCTCGGGCAGGCCGCGTTCGATCAGAAACCGCACCACCGCCGTGGCCCGTGCCGTGGACAATTCCCAGTTCGAGGGGAATTCCGGCGTATTGATCGGCCGGACATCCGTATGGCCGTCGACCCGCAGCACCCAATCGACGTCGGGGGGGATGGTGCTGGCGATGTCGATGATGGTCTGCGCCACCTGCGCCAACTGGTCTCGGCCACCGGGCTGCAGGGTCGCCGAGCCGCTGGGGAACAGGATCTCGCTCTGGAAAATGAACCGGTCGCCGACGATGCGGACATCCTCGCGCCCGCCCAGCACATCGCGCAGCCGACCAAAAAACTCCGACCGGGCCCGGGACAGTTCCTCGACCTGGCGGATCAGGGCCTGATTGAGGCGGGCGTTCAGGTTGGCGATTTCCAAATCCCGGTCGGACACCGCGGCCTCGGACGTCTCCAGGGCTTGTTCGACCCGGGTCAGCTGCGCCCGCAAGGCGGCGATGCGCGCGTTCTACTCCTCGGTCAGGCGTTCCTGGCCCCGCAGCGCGCTTTGGGCCAGGACGGTCCGATCCTCGGACCGGCTCAGGTCGCGGGCCAAATCGGCGTTGCGCGCCTCCAGATCGGCCAAGCGGGCTTCCAGCGCCAGGCGCCGGTCCCGGGCGGTGGCCGTTTGATCGGCCAGCCGTTGCCGCGCGGCGGCGACCGCCGCCTCCAACTCGGCGATCTGGGCGGTGGAGGCGGCCAGTTCGCCGGTCAGGCGCTGGCGCTCCAACGCCAGGCGTTCCTCGGCCGAAAGCGCTCGGTCGCGGTCGGCGGCGGTCGCATCCAGGGTTTCGCGGATCGCGGCCAGATCTGCGGCGGTGTTGGCCAGATCCCGTTGCGCCCGGGTCAGGGCGGTGCCGCGGGCGGCCAGATCCTGCTGGGTGGCGGCCAGGTCCCGCCGTGTCGCCGACAAATCGCCCGTGGCGCTGTCCAAGTCCTGCCGGGTCGCGGCCAACAGATCGGCCAGGGACGCGGCCTGGGCCTCCAGTTCCAGCCGGACCGCGGTCAGGACCTGGATTTCCTGGCGCAGGTCATTGACCTGGCGTTGGCTGTCGCGCAGCTCGGCTTGGTCCTGGTCGATGCGGTTTAAGGCGTCCCGCAGGTCCTGGCCCAGGGTGTCCCGCTCACCGGTCAGGGACTGGATCTGGTCCAAGGCGGCGGCCAGGCGCCTGTCCAGCTCCTGGCGCGCCGTGAGGGCGACGGTCAGCTCCCGCTCCAGGGCTTCCCGGTCGGTGATCGCCGCCTGCAACTCGGTGGACAACTGGCCGAACCGGGCCGACAGGTCCCGGTTTTCCGCCCGTTCCGCGTCGATCAGGGCGGTCAGCGACGAGATCCGCTGGTTGAGGGACTGCACCCGCTCCTCCTGGCCGGTCAGCAGGCTGGACAGATAGAACTGCGCGACCATGAACACCATGAGCACGAAGATCACGACCATCAGCAGCGCCGACAGGGCGTCGACGAACCCCGGCCAGATATCGCCGGCGGCGCGCGGGGCCAGGCGCGGGCGGGAGATCGCCATGGGGGTCAGCTGCCTCGTTCCATTGGTCAGGTCTCCTGTTCGGAGATTTCCTGGATCATGCGGGTCAGGGTCTTGATCTCGGCGCGGATCTCATCGCTGGTCCGATCCCGGGCCGCCTCCAGCTGCGGCGCCAACTGCCCCAGCTGGGCTTCGATGGCGCGGACGTGCTGGGCGATCGCGGGGTCCGGGTCCAGCCGTCCGGAGGCGGCCATCTCCGACAGGCGCTGGATCGCCGGTTTCAGATCGACATGGCTTTCCGCCAGCTTGCGCATCACGTCCAGCTGCGCGCGCATGTGATCGTCCAACGCGGCCAGATTGGTGCCGATGCGCACCATCGCCTCGGTCATCCGTTTGCGGTCGCCCTCGAATTCGCGCACGGACTGGATCAGCCCGCCGGCACTGTCCGCCGATTGGGCGACCAGGGCCTTCAGATAGGCGGGGCTAGCACCCCCGGCACCGGCGCCCTCCTCCCCGCCTTCGGTCAGCCGGGTCACGGCGGACAGCCAATCTTCCAGGTCGTTGTAAAACCGGTTCTGCGCCTGGTTGACCTGCAACTCCAGGAACCCCAGCACCAAGGAGCCGGCCAGGCCGAACAGGGATGAGCTGAACGCCGTGCCCATGCCGGACAGGGGCGCTTCCAGCCCCTGCTGCAAATCCGCGAACACCACCGACAGATCGCCGGTCTCGATCGACAACTCGCCGATCACGTCCCGGACCGCGCCGATGGTCTGCAACAGGCCCCAAAAGGTCCCCAACAACCCCAGGAAGATCAAGAGGCCGATCAAATAGCGCAT
>CAYNRD010000029.1:0-11741 GCA_964399515.1 uncultured Mycobacteriaceae bacterium
GAAGCTGACCCTGCAGGCGATCATCACCACCGATCTGCGCCTGAACAAGCCGCGCTATGCGTCGCTGCCCAACATCATGAAGGCCAAGAAAAAGCCGATCGACGCCAAGACCCCCGACGCGTTGGAGGTGGACACCGCCCCGCGCGTCGCCACCCTGAAGGTGGTCGAGCCGCCCAAGCGGGAAGCCGGCATCAAGGTGCCGGATGTCGCCACCCTGGTCGATAAGCTGAAGACCGAGGCAAAAGTCATCTAACCGCGCCGCAGCCGCCACCAAAGGAATCGGAGGGAGCCCGCCATGGCCGTACTCGTCATCGCCGATCACGACAATCAAAGCCTGAAACCGTCGACCCTGAACACCGTCGCCGCCGCCAGCCAGATCGGCGGTGATGTTCACGTGCTGGTCGCGGGCCAAGACTGCGGCCCGGCCGCCCAGCAGGCGGCCCAGATCGCCGGCGTCGCCAAGGTGCTGTCCGCCGATGACGCCGCCCTGGCCAATCACCTGCCGGAAAACCTGGCCCCGGTGGTGGTCGCCCTGGCCGATGGCTATGGCCACATCCTGGCGTCCACCTCCGCCGTGGGCAAGAACGTCGCCCCGCGCATCGCGGCCCTGCTGGACGTGGCGCAGATCTCCGACATCATCGGGGTGGAGGCGGCGGACACCTTCGTGCGGCCGATCTATGCCGGCAATGCCATCGCCACCGTGCAAAGCAAGGACGCCAAGACGGTGATCACCGTGCGCCCGACCGCCTTCGACGCCGTGGCGGACGCGGGCGGCTCGGCTGCGGTCGAGGCGGTGTCGGGTGCGTCCGACCAGGGCCTGTCCGGCTTCGTCGGCCAGGAATTGTCCAAGTCCGATCGGCCGGAGCTGCAATCGGCCAAGATCGTCATTTCCGGTGGCCGGGGTATGCAGAACGGTGAGAACTTCAAGCTGTTGGAGAGCGTGGCCGACAAGCTGGGGGCTGCGATCGGCGCCTCCCGGGCGGCGGTGGATGCCGGCTTCGTGCCCAATGATTACCAGGTCGGCCAGACTGGCAAGGTGGTCGCCCCGGAACTGTATGTGGCGGTCGGCATTTCCGGCGCCATCCAGCACCTGGCCGGCATGAAGGACTCCAAGGTGATCGTGGCGATCAACAAGGATGAAGAGGCGCCGATCTTCCAGGTCGCCGATTACGGCCTGGTCGCCGACCTGTTCCAGGCGGTGCCGGAACTGGACGAAAAACTGGCCGGCTAAGCAGCCGCGCCATGGCGCTCTTGGGCCTGCTGTTCTGGCTGTTTCTGCCGGTCTATCTGGCCCAGGGCGCCTGGCTGCGGGCGACGGTTGACCGGCTGGCCCCTGCACCGGGGCCCAAGACCGGCCAGGCGCCGGCACCGCCGGGCGGCAGCCGGGACGCCTTGCGCCTGCTGGTGATCGGGGAAAGCTCGGTCGCCGGCGTCGGCCTGGACAGCACGGCCGAGGCCATGCCCGCCCATCTGGCCAGCGCCATGGCCGGGCGTTTGGCGTGCCGGGTGTCTTGGCGGGCGGCGGGCTTCAACTCCGCCACCGCCGGCGCGCTGACCCGGGCGGTGATGCCGAACCTGCCCGCGGGCGGCTATGACCTGGTGGTGTTGGCGCTCGGCACCAATGACGTCAAGAACCTGGTCACCGCCAGCCGGTTCAAGCGGGACTACGGGGAGCTGATCTACGCGGTCACCGCCCGGTGGCCGGACGCGCGGGTGCTGATCTCCGGCATCGGGCCGATCGGCAACTGCCCGGCCTTTCCCTGGCCGTTCCGGACCCTGATCGGCTGGCGGGCGCGGATCCTGCGCGGGGTACAGATCCGCCTGGCTCGGGAACGGGGCGTGGATTGGGTGGCGATCCCGTTCAGCCGCCAGCGCGACCAGTTCTGCGCCGATGGCTTCCATCCCTCCGACCGGGGCTCGCGCTGGTGGGCGGTCACCCTGGCGGACCGGGCGACGGAATTGATGGGCGGCGGGCTGCCCGGAGACGGGGCGGCGCTGCACGCCTGAGCGGGGCGCGACCGTGTCCGCCCCGGGGGGCCCGGGCGCGGTCAGGACTGGTCGAGGCCGGCCAACAGCGTCTGCAGCACCACCTTGGCATGCTGGGGCAAGGGCTCGGTCCTGTGGCGGGCGACCAGGCCCGGATCGATGAACCGGCCCATGCCATCCAGGATCACCCGGGCCGCCCGGGAGCGGGAGCGCAGCGCCAACTCCCCCTGGTTCTCGGCCTGGGCCAGCAACGCCTCCACGCTGTGCAGCACCATCTCCTGGCGGCGGACGGCGGCGGCGTGGTGACGGTCGGCCAAGGTTTGGAAGAACCGGTTGACCTCCCGATCCTCCGGCGTGTCGGAGCGGTACTGGTCCAGCAGGCGCTGGAACAGCGCCTCGATGCGTGGCAGGGCGGGATGCCCGTGCCGGCTGGCCAGCTCCGCCATCCATTGGCCGACCGCTTCGTTCCAGCGCTCGGCCAGGGCGGAGGCGATCTCCTCCTTATCCTTGAAATGGCGATAGATGTTGCCGTGGGACATGCCCAAGTCCCGGGCGATGTCGACCACGGCGACCTTCTGGGCGCCGTGGCGCAGGAACAGCCGTTCGCCCGCCTCCAGGATTCTCCGGCGGGTCTCCGCCGCCGAGCGGGCCATGGTTATTCGGCGGCGGACCGTTGGGCCGGCGGCAGCGTGAAATGCCGGTCATGGCGCAGGGCCGGCACCGCCGACCGGGCGCGGCCGATCGCGGTCAGGTCCAAGCGCGCGGTGACCACGCCCACCTCCGTGCCCGCGTCGGCGATGACCGCCCCCCAGGGGTCGACCACCAGGGAATGGCCGAAGGTGCGCCGGTCGCCATCATGGCGGCCGGTCTGGGCCGGGGCGATCACGAAACAGCCGGTTTCGATCGCCCGGGCGCGCAGCAGCACATGCCAATGGGCCTCACCGGTTTTTTGGGTGAACGCCGCCGGTACGGTCAGGATGCCGGCGCCGGCCTGGGCCAGGGCACGGTACAAGCCCGCAAAGCGCAGGTCGTAACAGATGCTCAGGCCCACCGGCCCCCACGGGGTCCGGGCCAGCACCGCTTGGGATCCCGGGGTGTAGGTCTCGCTCTCCCGATAGGTTTCCCCGCCTGGAAGATCGACGTCGAACATGTGGATCTTGTCATAGCGGGCGGCGACGGCGCCATCGGGGGCGAACAGGTAGCTGCGGTTGGCCAGCGTGCCGTGCTGGGTCCGGACCTGGACCGACCCCGCCAAGAGCCAGGCACCAGCCCGCCGGGCCGCGTCCGCGAAGGCGGGCAGGGCCGGGTGCTCGGCCTCCGCCGGGACCAGGGCCAGGGCCTTGTCCCGGCCGTGGACGATCAGGACAGCGCATTCCGGCAGCGCAATGAGCTTGGCACCCTGGTCAGCGGCCCGTTGGATCATCGGCAAGACCGTGTCCAGATTGGCCGCGATGTCCGGGCCCGCGTTGGTTTGCACCAGGCCGACGGGCAGGCTGTCCGGCGGGGCCACCTCAGGCGGCCCCGTTCAGCATCATGTCCAGCTTGCCTTGCTGGTTCAGGGCATACAGCTCATCGCAGCCGCCGACATGGCGGTCGCCGATGAAAATCTGCGGCACCGTGTGCCGGCCATTGGCCTTGGACATCATCTCCTCCCGCTTGCCGGGGGCCGACATGATGTCGATCTCCTGGAAGCTGGCCCCTTTCTCATCCAACAGCTTCTTGGCCATGAAGCAATAGGGGCAGTACTGGGTGGAGTACATCACAACCTGTGTCATTCAATCCCTCCTTCAGGCGCCCGCCGGGTTGTGCGGGCCGCCGGTTGGCCCGGGCGTCGTGCCGGGTTTGAACCAGTCAAAACTAAGGACGACGTGGGTCCGGGCGGTGTCAACGGGTGTTGAGGGGTTTGTGATCCGCTTTTGGGCAAAACGCGGTGATTTTCGACACATTGTTGCCGGTGCCCGGGGTCACGGTGCGGACGGGCCGGCGCGATCAACCCGGGCCAGGGCCAGGGCCGTGACCCCGGCGGCGCCGGCATTGGTCAGGGCCCGGGCGCAGGCACCCAGGGTCGCGCCGGTGGTGATCACGTCATCGATCAACAGGATGTGTTTGCCCGCCACTTGCGCCGCGCGGGCGGGGTTGGCGGCGAAGGCCCCCTTGACATTGCCCTGGCGCTGAAGCCGGGTTCGACCCTCCTGAGACGGGGTGCGCCGGGTGCGCAACAGCAGGTCCAGGCACAGCTTGCCCGGGCAGTCCCGGGCCACCGCCCGGGCCAGGATCGCCGCTTGATTGTACCGCCTGCGAAACAGGCGCCAGCGGTGCAGGGGCACCGGCGCGACCCAATCGGCCCCGGCCAGCAGGTCCGGGCCGGCCGCCGCCATCCAGGCGCCGAAGGTCCGCGCCCGTTCCAGCCGGTCGCCATGCTTGAAGCCCAGGATCAGCGGCCGGCTGGCGGCATCATAGAACAGCGCCGCCCGCGCCCGGTCGAAGGCGGGTGGCGCGGTCAGACAGGCGCCGCACAGGGTCGGCCCCGGCCCCTCGTCCGCCAGCACCGCACAGCCGCACCGGTCACACAACGGCGGCGCAAAAAACCGCAACTGCCCCCAACAGGTCGCGCACAGCCCGCCGCCGGCGCCGATGATCACGCCGCAGCCCATGCACCGGGGCGGCAACACGGTATCAAGCCCGTGGCCAACCAAGGCCCGCGCGCCCTGAAGCAAGGCTGGAAGGGGGTTCGTCGCTGGCATGACCCCCCTATAGTCTGGCTGGGCGCCGCGCACCTTGCGGCGGGTCAATCGCCACCGATGGGGTCCTGCCTGCCATGTCAAATCCCGGCGCCACCGCCACCGAACCGGTCTTCAACCGCCGCCGGGTGCGCCTGCACCGGGACCGGGCCGCGCGCCTTGGCGGGGACGGGTTCTTGGTCCGGCATGTGGGCGGCTGGCTGGCCGACCGGCTGGACGATGTCACGCGGCGGTTTCCGGCGGTGTTGGAACTGGGCGCCCGGGACGGGGCCTTGGCCGCCTTGCTGCCGGCGGGCAAGGGTGTGGAAACCCATGTCCGGCTGGAGCTGTCGGAAGCGCTGGCCCGGCGCGGGGCGGCGGCGGGCCGGACGGTCATCGGCGACGAGGAAGCGTTGCCGATTGCCGAGGACCGCTTCGACCTGGTGATCAGCAATCTTAGCCTGCATTGGGCCAACGACCTGCCCGGGGCGCTGATCCAGGCCAACCGCGCCTTGCGGCCGGACGGGCTGTTCCTGGCCAGCCTGTTCGGCGGCGACACCCTGTTCGAGCTGCGCCGGGCGATGATGGAGGCCGAAGCGCAGATCCTGGGCGGGCTGTCGCCGCGGGTCTCGCCCATGACCGATCTGAGGGACGCGGGCGGGCTGTTGCAGCGGGCCGGCTTCGCCCTGCCGGTCGCGGATCTGGACCGGGTGACCGTGACCTATGGTCACCCCTTGGGCCTGATCCGGGATCTGCGCGCCATGGGGGAAACCCATGCCGCGGTGCTGGGCAACCCGGCACCGCCGCCGAAACGCTTTTGGCCGATGGTGTTCGACTGTTACCGGGATCTGTTCGCCACCGTCGACGGCCGGGTCCCGGCCAGTTTCGAGGTCATCACCCTGACCGGCTGGCGTCCCGCCCACACCCAGCAGCAACCGGCCCGGCGCGGGTCCGGAACGGTCTCCCTGACCCAGGTGCTGGGCGGGCCTAAAGGAAATCCCTAAGCATGGCGACCAGCGGCTTGTCGGCGGGCAGCAGATCATAGTGGCGCAAGCGGGCCGGCGCCACCCAGGCCAGATCCTGGCCCTCCTGCGGCGCGGGCGTGCCCTGCCAGACCCGGCACAGAAACAGCGGCATCAGGATGTGGCGGTGGCCATCGCCATGGCTGACAAAGCTGAACGGCGCCAGGCAGCTATGATGGGTATCGATGGCCAACTCCTCCCGCAGTTCGCGGATCAGGGCCGCCTCCGGCGTCTCGCCGGGCTCGACCTTGCCACCGGGAAACTCCCAATACCCGGCCATGGGCTTGCCGTCCGGCCGTTTGGAGATCAGCACCCGGCCGTCGGCATCGACCAGCGCCACGGCGGAGACCAGGATCACGGACAGGGTCACGGGCGCCAGGCGGTGCGGGTCAGCTCGAACAGCGGTGCCTCGGTCGGCTCCGTATCGGTGAAAAACCGCTGCGGGCGCTGGCCCCTCTGCCGGAAGCCCAGACCTTCCAACAGCGCCCTGGACCGGCGGTTGGTGTCCATGCACACCGCCTCCAACCGCTCGAAGCCAATCGATCCGAAGCCAAAACCGATCACCGCCCGGGCCGCTTCACGGCCGATGCCCCGCCCCCAATGGGCCTGGCCCAGCCAGTAGCCCAGTTCCGCCGCCCCAATCTCAGGCCCGCCCGGCGGCGACAGGCGCTTCAGACCGATATTGCCGACGATCCGACCCGTGGCGCGGTCGGTGATGACGAATTGATAATCGTAGCCGGTGGCCCAGCCCCGCCGGCAGGCGTGGATCCAGTCCTCGGCGTCGGTTTCCGTGTAGGGGTCCGGCACTTCGGCCAGCCAGCGCACCACCTCCCGATCCGCCAACAGCCGGGTCAGCGCGCTTCGGTCCCGGGCCTGGTGCCGGCGCAGCACCAGACGGTCCGTTTCAAGGGCGGCGAACAGCGGGCGGGCAAGGGGGGCGGCGACGGCGGCGGTCATGGACTGGCGGGGTGCGGGGGGTCAGCTCCGGTAATCGGCATTGATGGAGATGTAGCCATGGGTGAGGTCACAGGTCCAGACCGTCCAACGGCCGCGCCCAAGCCCCAGATCGACGGCGATGGAAATTTCCTGGCCCTTCATGTGGGCCGCGACCGGGGCTTCGTCATATCCGTCGATCACCTGCCCGCCCCGGGTGATCGGGTGGCCACCGATGGCGATCGACAGGCGGTCCCGGTCCGCCGCCTCGCCCGATTTGCCCACCGCCATGACGATGCGGCCCCAATTGGCGTCCCCGCCGGCCACGGCGGTCTTGACCAGCGGCGAATTGGCGATGGCCAGGCCGATCCGCCGGGCGGCCTGGGGCGACGTGGCGCCGGTGACGGCCAGTTCGATCAGCTTGGTCGCCCCCTCCCCGTCCCGGACGATCTGGCGGGCCAACGTCCCGGTGACCTGGTCCAGTGCCCGCCGAAAGCCGACCAGGCTCCGGTGGTTCGGGTCCGTCACCGGCGGGTTGGCGGCGGCACCGGTGGCGGCCAGCAGCACGGTATCGCTGGTCGATGTGTCGCCGTCGACGGTGATCGAATTGAAGCTCCGTTGGTTGGACTTGGCCAACAGCGCCTGCAGCACCGGCGCCGGCAGGGCGGCATCGGTGAACACGAAGCCCAGCATCGTCGCCATGTCGGGCGCGATCATGCCAGAGCCCTTGGCGATGCCGGCGATGGTCACCGGCACGCCGGCGATCTCACACCCCGCACTGGCGCCCTTGGGGAAGGTGTCGGTGGTGCGGATGGCGTCGGCGGCCGAAGCCCAAACCGCCGGATCGGGCGCCGCCAGGCGGTCCCGGGCATCGGCCAGGCGATCGGCGATCGCCTCCGGCGCCATGGGAACCCCGATCACGCCCGTGGAGGCCACGAACACCTGATCCTCCGAACAGCCGAACAGTTGGGCCGCCCGGGCGACCGTCGCCGCCACGGTGCGGTCGCCCTTGATGCCGGTGAAGGCGTTGGAGTTGCCGGAATTGACCACGATCGCCCGGGCCTGACCCCGGCCCTGGGCCAAGGCCCGGCCGCACCACAGCACCGGCGCGCCCGCGGTCTTGGACCGGGTGAACACACCCGCGATTGTCGTGCCCGGCGCCAGTTCGGCGACCATCAGATCCGCCTGGCCAGCGGGTTTCAGCCCCGCGGCGAACCCCGCCAGGCGCAGGCCATCGACCGGCGGCAGATCCGGGAAGCGCGCCGGCGCCAGCGGCGAGACGGGCAGGCCCATGGCGGCGGGACCGGGCGGGTCAGGGTTCGATCAGCACTTCGATATCGGCATCGTCGCGCAGCTCATCGACGATGTCGGCGATGATGCCGTCAGACAGCTGGGTGGTCAGCTCTTCCCGCACCGCGTCCAGGGGCGGCGGGTCCTGGGTGCGCCGATCCTCGACCAGGATCACATGCCAGCCGAACCGGGTTTCGACCGGCGATGCGGTGTACTCACCCGGCGACAGCGCGAAGGCCGCGGCACCGAAGGCCGGCACCATCTGGCCCTGCTGGAAATAGCCCAGATCGCCGCCGGCCGCCGCGCTGGGGCCGGTGGAATTCTCCCGGGCCAGCTCGGCGAAATCGGCCCCCTCATCCAATTGGGAGACCAGTTCCCGTCCCGCCTCCTCGGTCTCTACCAGGATGTGCCGGGCCTTGACCTCGGTCACCGGCGGGTTGCGGCTGACGAAGTCCTCATAGGCGTTATCCAGCGCCTCATCGGTGACGCGGGCCTCGATCTCCCGCCGCAGCCAGATGTCCTGCAGGATGCTGCTTTCCGCCCGGGCCAGCCGTTCGGCCACCTCCGCATCCTCGGACAGGCCCGCGTCCCGGGCCCGCTGCTCGATCAGTTTGGTGACCGCCAACTGCTCGGCGATCTGGGGGATGATCGCCGGGGACAGCGGCGGGCCATTCGGATCCGGCTGCACGGCACGGTAGGCGAACTCCACCTCCGACAGGCGGATTTCCGCGCCATTGACCGTCGCGACGACCGGATCGGCGTCCGGCTCGGGCGCGCCGCCGGTCTGCGCCGAACCCGGCGCGGGCACGGCCAACAGGGCGAGAACGGCGGCCACGGCCCAGGGGGCGGCGCGAAAACGGGGGATCGAGAACATCTGCACGGGCTCCGGTCGTCGGGTCGGGCGGGAGGTAAACACGCCCATTCAGGCACGGCAAGGCCGGAGACCCGAGAGCGCAAGGCCGGAGACCCGAGAGCGCAAGGCCGGAGACCCGAGATCGCAAGGCCGGAGGCAAGGGGCGGCCCGGTCAGGCCAGGATGCTGAACGAGGGGCTGGCGGGGGTAACGCCGGTGAACGCGGCCACCGCGGCGCTGGTGCCGATCGGGGGCGGCGGGGTGACGGCCCCAACTTCCAACAGGGCCAGCAGCGGATCGGACGCGGGTGCGGCGGATGCCACGCTGGGCGGGGCGGAAAAGGTTACCCCCGGCGGCAGGGACACGCCATCCAGCAAGCCGGACAGGGTGCTGGCGGCAGTGACCGCCGGGGCATTGGCCGCGATCTCGGCTGCGGAAAGGCTGTCCACCAGGGTTTCGCCCGGCGCGGGGCCGCCAAGGGCCAGCGTGGTGACATTGGAACTGGCGGGCGGCGACGGGGCGGCGGCCGCCGGCACGATGCCGGACGGGGCCAGGCCGGCGGTCGCGGCGGTGACCGAAAGGCTGAACGCATCACTGGCGCTGAAGCCGGTGGCAATGGTCACCGACGGCACTCCCCAAACAGGAACGACATGCTCCCCCCGGGATCAAGGGGGCCAGCGGTCCGATCGTGAGGCGCACCGTTTTGGCAAGCGACTGAATTTGGATACTAACCGAAAACGGTTAACGAAAGAATGGACCCGTTCATGTGGACAGATCGACCGACCCGCCCGGGGCCAGGGCCGGGTTGGTCAGGCCGCGGAACACCTGCTGGAACGGGCTTTGGCTGCCGGGCAGCCGCCCTTCGCTGGAGACCAGGCCGGTGCCCGCCCCCAGCAAGCCGCCCAGCTCCTGGTTGAAATCGGTCAGTCCATTGGCGCTGGCGGCCGAATTGGCCAGTTCCAGCGCCGCGCCCAGGCCGGCGCCCAGGCTGAAGCCGGACAGCGCGAACAGGGCCGCGATCCCGTCCCGGTTGTCGAAGATCGCCTGGGCGGTGGCGTCCCGGGCCGCGACGAACTCCTCGGCGCTGATCGCGCGCACGGCGGTACCTTGGCTTTGCAGGCCAGACACTTGATCCGGGCTCAGCGTGTCGCCCAGGCCGGGGCCGCCGCCGGGGGGTTGGCCCGACAGATCCAACAGGTCGACGATCTGGCCGATCACCGTCGGCGCGTCGGTGGCGGCGTCCGCGTCGGTGTCCGCGGTGTCCGATGTTGGGTCTTCGGCCGCTTGGCGGGCGGCGATCTCCGCCTGGAAGGCGCCGAACTCTTGGGAGAATTGGGCTTGGGCGTCGGGCTGGGCCACGGGCGCCGGGCCGGTGCCGGCCGTGCCGACAATATCGCCAATCCCGTCCAGGAATTGACGGGTCAACGGGTCCACGGCCCCCGTGAGGGCGGACAACGGAGTGGTCATGGCATCACCCTTTTTAGGATCCCGACGGGTGTGGCACCCGCCGTCGGCTTTTGCACGCTTCTTGGTTTTAGCACACAGCGACGCCAACGGCGAGTGCCCGCGGCCGCTGGCCGTCGTCCCCGACCCGCGGGCCGTTGCCGTTGAATTGCCCGCCACCACCGCTTAAGTGATCCCAAACATACAGCGGGCATCCGGCCCGCGCGCTTTGCCAAGGCCCATTCATGTTCAAGAGCATTGCCCGCAAGATCCTGGGCAGACCCCAGGATCGGTTGCTGAAATCCCTGGCCAAGCGGGTCGAGCGGATCAACGCCCTGGAGGCGGAGCACCAGGCGCTGGACGACGCGGCGCTGGCGGCCAGGACCCAAAGCTTCCGGGACCGGCTGGCCGCCGGCGAGAGCGAGGACGACATCCTGGAGGAGGTGTTCGCCACCGCCCGGGAGGCGGCCGTGCGCAGCCTGGGCCTGCGCCCCTATGACGTCCAGCTGATCGGGGCCATGGTCCTGCACGAGGGCAAGGTCGCCGAGATGAAGACCGGGGAGGGCAAGACCCTGGTCGCGGCCCTGGCGATCTATCTGAACGCCTTGGCCGGCAAGGGCTGCCATGTGGTGACGGTCAACGACTACCTGGCCAGCCGGGACAGCGCCTGGATGGGCAAGCTGTACGGGTTTCTGGGCATGACCGTCGGCTGCGTGATTCCGGGCACCGACGACAAGAGCCGCCAGGCGGCCTATGGGTGCGATGTCACCTATGCCACCACCAGTGAAATCGGCTTCGACTATCTGCGCGACAACATGAAGATGCGACCGGACCAGATGGTCCAGCGCGCGCCCCATTTCGCCATCGTCGATGAGGCGGACTCCGCCTTGATCGACGAGGCGCGGGTGCCGTTGACCATCTCCGGGCCGGCCGGCGACACGGCCAAGGAATATGCCCTGGTCATCGGCCTGGCCAAGCAGCTGGAGATCGACACCCATTTCGAGATGGATGAGAAGGCCCGCTCGATCATCCTGACCGAGGAGGGCCAGGAACACGCCGAAGGGCTGCTGCGCGACGCCGGCGCGATCACCTCCGGCGGGCTGTATGACGCCCAGAACGTCGCCTATGTCCACCATATCGTCCAATCCTTGCGCGCCTGGAACCTGTTCCAGAAGGACAAGGATTACGTGGTCGAGGGCGGCCAGGTGGTGCTGATCGATGAGTTCACCGGCCGGAAGCTGCATGGCCGCCGCCTGTCCGAGGGCCTGCACCAAGCGATCGAGGCCAAGGAAGAGGTGGCGATCCAGCGCGAGAACCAGACCCTGGCGACGATCACCTTCCAGAATTACTTTCGCCTGTACCCGAAGCTGGCCGGCATGACCGGCACCGCCACCACCGAAGCCCAGGAATTGGGCGAGATCTATTCCCTGGAGGTGGTTGAGATCCCAACCCATCTGCCGGTGGTGCGGGTGGACGAGGACGATCAGGTCCTGCT
>CAYNRD010000030.1:0-11636 GCA_964399515.1 uncultured Mycobacteriaceae bacterium
TGCCGCGAACGCGTTGGCGGTGCTGGCCCTGGCCAGCCGGGGCTGCTTTTTGCACGCGCCAGACACGTATATGGACAAGATCGCCGTGGGCGGCGGGCTGCCGGCCGGCGTGGTGTCCCTGGACGCGGCGCCGGCGGAAAACCTGACCAATCTGGCCAAGGCCAAATCCTGCGCGGTGTCCGACCTGGTGGTCTGTATCCTGGACCGGCCCCGGCATGCCGAGCTGATCGCCAAGACCCGGGAGGCGGGCGCGCGCATCGTGCTGATCTCCGATGGTGACGTGTCCGGCGTCATCGCCACCTCGGAGCCGGGCTCGGGCATCGACCTGTATGTGGGCACCGGCGGCGCGCCGGAAGGGGTGCTGGCCGCCGCCGCCCTGCGCTGCATCGGCGGCCAGATGCAGGGCCGGCTGGTGTTCCGCAACGACGACGAGAAGGCCCGGGCCAAGCGGGTCGGCATCACCGATTTCAGCCGGCTGTACACCCTGGAGGAACTGGCGCGCGGCGACGTGATCTTCGCCGCCACCGGGGTGACCAATGGCAGCTTGGTCGCGGGCGTGCGCCGCTCCGCCCAGGGGGCGACCACCCAGACCATCGTCATGCGGTCCGAAACCGGCACCGTGCGCACCGTCACCACCCGGCATGACTTTGGCCGCAAGCCGCCAGTGTCCCCGGCGTGAGGCCGCAAGCCTACTAAATATGGTGGCGCGAGCCGGTCAATCATCGTAAGTCTTGAGGATCACGGCGATTGAGCAGGCGGCGAACGGCATGGCCGATGGCGGTATGGCGGGCAGGGACGGCCCGTTTCTGGGCGTGGAGCGCTCCTACAGGAACCGGGTCTGGCGGCTACGCCCGGCCTGTGACCGCACCGCCCTGGCCCTGGGCCAGCGTCACGCCCTGCCCGAAGCGGTCGCCCGCGCCATGGCCGCCCGCGGCGTCGGGCTGGAGGCCGCCGAACACCACCTGACCCCCACCTTGCGCGCCCTTATGCCGGACCCGTCGGTGCTGGCCGACATGGACCGGGCCGCCGACCGGATCGCGCGCGCCATCCAGACCGACGAGCCGATCGCCATCTTCGGCGATTACGATGTGGACGGCACCGCCTCGATCGCGCTGTGGGTGCGGTATCTGCGCGCGGTGGGGCGGGGGGCGGAGGTCTACATCCCCGACCGGCTGACCGAAGGCTATGGCCCCAACCCGGCCGCCATGCGCATCCTGGCCGAACGGGGTGCGACGCTAGTGATCACGGTCGATTGCGGCACCACCGCCCATGATGCCATGGCGGCGGCGACCGAGGCCGGCTTGGACGTGGTGATCGTCGACCACCATACGGCCGAGGCGGGGCTGCCCCGGGCCCATGCGGTGGTCAACCCCAACCGCATCGACGGCACGCCCGAACTGGGCCAGCTGGCCGCCGTCGGGGTCAGCTTCCTGACCCTGGTCGCCGTGAACCGCGCCTTGCGGCGGGCCGGATTCTTTGGGGAGGGCGGACCGGATCGGGGCGAGCCCGACTTGCGCCGGATGCTGGATCTGGTCGCGCTCGCCACGGTCTGTGACGTGGTCCCGTTGACCGGGCTGAACCGCGCCTTCGTGGCCCAGGGGCTGAAGGTGATGGGCCATGGCGGCAATCCGGGTCTGGCGGCCCTATCGGCGATCGCCAAGGTCGTCGGCGGGCCGGAGGTGTTCCATCTGGGCTTCCTGCTGGGCCCGCGCATCAACGCCGCCGGCCGCATCGGCCATGCCGCCGAAGCGGCACAGCTTCTGGCCACCGACGATCCGGTCGAAGCCGAGCACCTGGCCCAACGCCTGGACGCCCGCAACGAGGACCGCAAGGAGATCGAGCGTGGCGTGCTGGATGCGGCCCGGCGCCGGGTGGAGGAGGGTGCCGGTGGAGACACCGCGATCCTGCTGGCCGACCGGGCCTGGCACCCCGGTGTGGTCGGCATCGTCGCCGGCCGCCTGAAGGACCGGTTCGCCCGGCCGGCCCTGGTCGCCGGCATCCAGCCCGACGGCATCGCCAAGGGCTCCGGCCGGTCCGTGCCGGGGGTCGATCTGGGCGCCATCGTGTTGGAGGCCCGGGCTGAGGGCCTGCTGGTGACCGGCGGCGGCCACCCGATGGCGGCCGGCTTCTCCGTGCGGGAGGATCGGCTGGACGCGTTCCAAGCCTTTCTGGACGGCCGCGTGGCGGCGTCCCAGGCCGCCCTGGGCCTGGGGGACGCGGGTGTCACCGACGCGCTGGAGATCGACGGTGCCCTGGCCTGCGGCGGCGCCAGCCTGGATCTGGCCCGGCAGTTCCAGGCCCTGGGCCCGTTCGGCCTGGGCAACCCGGAGCCGTGCCACGCGCTGGCCAACATCCGCGTCGACCACGCACGGGCGATCGGCCGCAACCACGTCAAGCTGCGCCTGTCGGGGGCCGACGGCGCCCGGCTGGACGGCATCGCCTTCCGGGCGCTCGACACCGAATTGGGCCAGGCGCTGATGGCAGGCCCGGGTGCCGTCCTGCACCTGGCCGGCTGTTTGGAGATCAACCGCTGGCAGGGCCGGGAAACCGCCCAGTTCCGCATCGAGGACGCGGCACCGGTCTACTGACGGCGACCAATTCCGCTGTTGATTTCACCGAAGGCCGGCTGTACAAACCCGCCTTCTCCGGCGCCGCGTGGTGCTGGGGCCGGCCTGTCCCGTTCGTCTAGAGGCCTAGGACACCGCCCTTTCACGGCGGCAACACGGGTTCGAATCCCGTACGGGACGCCACCGGCGGCTGCCGGCTCTGGCGCGGTGCGCCGCTCCATCCCATCGAAGCGACGGTCGCGGGACCCGAAGGCGGCCGACGGGGGGTGCCGGGGCGCCCCGCCGTCGTTCCTTGGTCATCGGATGCCAATCGGGTGCACGTTCATCTGGGTCAGCCCCTTCCAGCGGGTCACGCCAAGGGTGAACATGAACTCGGTCACACCGTCATCGACCAGTTCCTGGCTGACGCAGTTCTGGATGTGGTGCACGCCGTAATCGACCAGGAAGATCTGGTGAACGGGGAAGATCACCTCCGGATCCTCGGGGGGCACGGCGTCGGTCGCCCATTGGTCGGTGCAGACGATCGCCACGCCCTGCTCGGCCAGCCAGGTGCCGGCATCGGCGGTCAGGCCAGGCGAGAAGGAAATGAACTTTTCCGGATCGCTCTCGATCAGGGGCAGCCAGCCGGTGTGGATCATCACGGCATCGCCGGGGCGCAGCTCCGTGCCGGCCGCGGTCAGCGCACCGTCAAGATCCGCCACGGTGATCAGGTGACCCGTCTCGCCCGGCTGCACGTCGATCATCTCGACCCCGCGAAACCCGGCGACGTCCAGCACCACGCCGCGGGTCACGATCGGGGGAATGGTCTCGACCCCGAAGGATTTGACCCCCTCATCGTGAAACACCTCCGACAACGGCATGCCGTTGTAGAGGGCGTCGCCACGGGTGATGTGGGCGAAGCCGTCGAAATGGGTGCCGACCCCCGGCCAGGCGGTCACGAATTCATCCAGATAGCGCAATTCGTTGCGCCCATAGGTGATGCCGCCGGCCTGCGCCGGCATCATCACCATGGCCCGGTAGTAGCGGGGCGGGAAACCGGGTGTCTCGGGCCCGGTCACGACGGCGAGAGAATAGGTCTTGCCGTCTCGCACAGTCTGTATGGCCTCAAGGGTCTTTTCGGGGCCCAGCAGGTTCAGCGCCCCCCGTTCATCGTCCGGCCCGTACCGGGCGGGGCCGAAATCCTGCGCCACGGCCGGTACGGCCCCAAGCAGCATCAGGGCCGCGGCCGCGACGGTGTTCGATCGTCTCATCAGGTCTCCTCCCAAATTTGGCCGCGCCTTCGAGGTCGGGCGCGGTCCATCGATTGTCGTTGACCGATCAAAGATACCCCATTTGCTGGTCCCAGAGCGACCTTTGCCGCCCGCCGGCACCACAGGTGCCATCACGGTACGGGATGCCGCCACGCCTACCGGTCGTCTTGGCCGCAGCGGTTCAGGACGGTGCCGATCGGGCCGGCGGCACCGGTCAAATCAACCCGGCCGTCGCTGGCCAGGCCGATCACCTCATCGGTGACGCGGTAGACCATCCCGCTGCCGGCGGCCATTTCCCGGGCTAGGTCGATGGCCGCGTCGCCGGCGAAGGCGCCCGTGTTGAAATTGGTCCGGGTTCGGCGCATGCGCACCGTGCGCGGATCATTGCTGCCAACGCGGTAGGTGAACGGAAACAGGGTGTTGGTGTTGATCTGAATGCCGACATCCAGCGCGAAGATCACCTGCCCGGTCGCGACATCGCAGGTGACCAAGGCGACGGTGCTGAAGGGCGGGTTGCCGTCCGGCGTGACATGGCTGGCGGTGACCGATTCCGCGTCGGTGAACGGGTCGCTGGCGGTCTCCAGCTCCCAGGCGAGGACAGGGCCGGCCATGGCGGCGGCGATCGCCGCGCCGACGACACTGAAAACGGCACCGCGGAGGTAAGCGTTCATCAACAGGTCCCCTTCTGAATGGTCCATACAGCGGTTCGCGGCCGTCCGACCCGCCGCCCGCGGGCCCGGCTAGGACCGACGCGCCCGAGGGCGACGGCGACCGTGGCGAGGGCGCCGCCAACAGGAATGTCGGGACCACCAGCGATACATCCGGGGGCCCCATTGGATTTCGGTGGTGTCGGCGCGGCTCCGTTCCAGATCCGCGCGGACCGGCAGGTCTTGAACCGGTGTTCGGTTCCGGGTCGCCCCCGCCACGCCATTGGGTGCGGACGTCAAGACCGGCTCCCATTTTACGTCGGGGTGCCGACGGTGTCGATCCAGCAAGCCGGTGCCCGCCGCCCCCCCCCTCAACACCAGGGCGCCAGGGCCTGGTCGGGTGGGGCGCCGACCGACGGGGTCGGCACCTGGGCGCGGACCACGAACGGCTTGGGGTCGGCCGACAGGACGCGGGCATCGGCGAAGCCGACATGGTCCAGCATCGCCAGGCAGGCGGCGGAGTTGAACAGCCAGAACACGGTCGGGTCCCAATCGGCCTTTTCCGCCCCCGACATCATGCCGTGGGGCAGGAACTTGGCCCAAGGCTGCCCCGCAAGGGCGGGATGTTCCTGGATGTGGGTCTGGAACAACAGCGTGCCGGTCGCCACGCCGCGAATCGCCTCCAGCGCCAGCTGCGGATGACGGAGGTGGTAGAACACCCCATAGAACAGCACCACGTCGAAGGTGCCCAGCCGCTTGGGGTCCAGGTCGTAGACATTCATCAGGAACGCCTGGGCGTTGGAGCCGAGCGCGTCCCGAATGATCTGAAAGCGGCGGACACTGTCGGGGAAGCTGTCGATGCCGATCACCTCCCGCGCGCCCCGGCGTTCGGCCTCGAAGCTGAAGAAGCCCTCGGCACAGCCGATGTCCAAGACCCGCTTGCCGGTCAGGTCCTCGGGCAGGCCGTAATGGGGCAGCTTGTCCACGGCCGGGTCGCTCCAGCCCGGCGTCTTCAGCCCGTCCATCACCTGGATGGCCTGGAACCAGTATTTCTCCCGGGCGATCTGCTGCTCCACCCAGGCGCGCGGCGGGCGGGGATGGGTCGACCGGTCGAATTGCGGCACCAGGGTATCGGTGGCGGCCCTGGCCGCGTATTCCGCAGAAATGCGCGCCTTGGTCGCCCGTTCCCGGCTGAAATCGGCGCGCAGGAAGGCGTCGGCCGGCCGGCCTTCGGGGCCCAGCGCGCCTTCAGGCAAGGGGGGCTGGGCGGCCGGCGCCGCGCTTAGGGGCCGGCCGGGGCCGAACAGGGCCCGTTTCGCCGCCCGGGCATAGGGCAGGCGGCGCAACAGGCGGCGCGCCAGGGAGGTCATGGGAACAGCCTCTCGGTCTCTGCTATGGGGAGGGGACTCGCACCCGCCCAGTTTACGCCGTCCCTGGAACTTCGCCATGCCCCGCCTGTGGGCGCTGTCCGATCTGCACCTGAACTACGCCGTCAACCGCGCGGCCGCCCGGGCCCTGGCTCCCCGGGCGGAGGACTGGCTGTTGGTGCCGGGCGACATCGGCGAGACCGAGGCCCATCTCACCGCCTTCCTGGAGGATCTGGTGCCGAAATTCGCCCAAGTGGTCTGGGCGCCCGGCAACCACTGCCTGTGGGCGATGGCGGAGGCGGCCGAGGCCCCGGTCGGCGAGCGGAAATACCAGGCCTGGGTTAAGCATCTGCGGGCGGCCGGGGTGCTGACGCCCGAAGACCCGCCGGTGACGGTCGATACGCCCGGGGGCCGCTGCCGGGTGATGGCGGTGTTCGGCCTGTACGACTACAGCTTCGCGCCCGACAGCCTGTGGGATGCCGCGGCACGCCCGGCGCCGACGGCGGCGGAGCGGGAGCGGATCCTGGCCTGGGCGGCGGAGGAGCGCACCGCGTCCGGCGACATCTTGTTCCTGAAGACCGATCCCCATCCGGACATCGCCGCCTGGTGCCGGTCGCTGTCGGACATCGCCCAGCAGCGCCTGGCCGCGGTCGCGGCGGGGCCGGAGCCCGGCCTGCCGATCGTCCTCGTCACCCACTACCCGACCCGGCGGGACCTGGTGCGCCTGAGCCGCATCCCGCGCTTCGTGCCCTGGTGCGGCACCCGCGCCAGCGAGGCCTGGTACGGCCGCCATCCCCTGGCGGTGGTCGTCCACGGCCATCTGCACATCCGCGCCAGCCGCTGGCGGGACGGCGTCGTCCATGAGGAAGTGTCCCTGGGCGGGCCGAAATACTGGGCGCCCGGCCACGGCCTGGCCGCCTATCTGCGGGAGATCCGGCTGCCGACCGCAGCCCAGGTCCTGGCCCCGCCCGCCGACCGCCTGCATCCGTGAACGCCGGTGATCGCCCGGGGCCGTTTTTTCGCCCCATCGCCGTGATCGGGTCCCGCCCATGCGCGCGATCCTGATCCTGATGCTTGGGCTGTTCGGCCTGCTGGCGCCCGGCCCGGCCCGGGCGCTGGAGGCGGGGCCGAACGGCTATGCCGGCGTGCCCTGGGGCACGGTGCCCGAGCAAATCCCCGACCGGCTGCTGGCCGCGGGCCGGCTGGATTGGAACAATCTGGTGCCGCTGACCCCGGCCTGGGATTTCGGCCCCATGGAGGCGCCGTTCTTGATGCGCCGGCAGCGGCTGTTCCAGGACATCGCGGCGACCGATGCCGACACCGTGGTCGAAGCCCAGTTCACCGCCTATTTCCAGATGGACCGGGACACCGGCCGGCTGGCCCAGGTGGTGTTGGAGAAACGGCGCGGCGGGGCCGGGCCGCTGGCCTTCCAGGACCTGCTGGCGGCGCTGACCGGGCGCTGGGGCGCGGCGGACGGGTTCTGCACCGAACCCCACCCCGACGGCCGCCGGGGGGCCGCGGTCCTGCGCGGCCGCTGGGGGTTCGAAAACACCACCGTGCATGTCTCCTTCTCCGATTTCTCCAGCCAGATCCTGGTGCTGGAGCGGGAGGAGCGGCGCCTGGGCCGGGAGCGTCGCGCGATCGCCGAACGGCGGCCGGTGGTGCGCACAACCAACACGTCCCGGCGGGTGATCCTGCGCCTGCACCCCGCCCACCGCACCGATCTGGAGCCCAGGGCCTTGTGCAACCCGGTCGACCTGGACCTGGAAACCCTGGCGTCCCGCTGACAGCGCCCGCACCCCGAAGATAGTGTTGTGATGGGCTCCGTGTTCAGCACCCGGTAAGGTTCACGTGCCCATCGCCCGCAGGAGGCGATCGAAAAGGCCCTGCATTGCCAACGGCCGAAAAAGAACATATAAGGAACAAACTGGAGCGCTGGCGAGGGAAGGGATGCGTGTCGATAGCCTGGCCGATCTGCAAGCCGCCCTGGGGCCGGCCCTGGGCGCGGCGGTCAGCCTGGGCGTGGGCGGGCCTGTGTCCGCGCGCGGGACGGGGGCGCGACCCCTGTTCGGGGGCTGCGCCCTCAAGACCGGCCGGGTGCATGAGGCGGCGGGGCCGGGGGGCCGGGCGTTCGCCGCGATCACGGCCGGGCTGGGGCCGGGGCCGGTGGTCTGGATCGGCGGCGACGATCCGCGCGGGGGGCTGAACCCCACCGGGCTCGCCCGGTTTCTGGACCCGGACCGGGTCTTGTCGGTTCGCTGCCAGCGGCCGGTGGATGTGCTGTGGGCGATGGAGGAGGCGTTGCGGACGCCCCAGGTCGGCACCGTGGTCGCGGAACTGGCGTCTTCGGCCGACCTGACCGCCAGCCGCCGGCTGCAGCTGGCCGCCCAGGCCGGCGGGGCTTTGGGGCTGTGCCTGCCGGCCACGGCCCGGACCCGGGCCACCGCCGCCGAAACCCGCTGGCGCTGCGATCCGGCCCCGCCGGACGGGGCGGAGGCGCTGGAGGAGGTGTGGATTTGGCGGTTGATGAAGACCAGATCGGGATCGCCAGCGGCGTGGAAGGTGGTGTGGCATGGGGCGTCGGGTGCTGTCGGTGTGGTTTCCCAGCTTGCCGGTGGACCGGCTCCACAGGACCGAGATCCACAGGCGTGATGGGGCGGGCTTGGACACCGCCCGGCCGTTCGCGGTCACCGGGGAGCGGCGCGGGGCCGTGCGGCTGGTCAGCCTGTGCGCGGCCGCCCGGGCCGCGGGGCTGGCCCCCGGCCTGGCGCTGGCCGATGCCCGCGCGATCCGCCCGGATTTGGAGACCCGGACCGAAACCCCGGACCGGGACCGGGCGTTCCTGTTGGCCCTGCACCGCTGGGCCGCCTGGGTGTCGCCCTGGGCGGCGTGCGACGGACAGGACGGGCTGATCCTGGACATCACCGGTTGCGCCCATCTGTTCGGCGGCGAGGCGGCACTGCTGGCCGAGCTGGCGGCCCGGCTGGCGGATTTGGGCCTGGCGGCCCGGTTGGGCCTGGGCGACACCAGGGGGGCGGCCTGGGCCCTGGCCCGCCATGCCGCGTCCCTTGGCCGGCCGGCCAGCCTGCCCCCCGGCACCGCCCGGGAGGGGCTCCGGGACCTGCCCTTGCCGGGGCTGCGTTTGCCGGCCGAAACGGTTTCGGCGCTGCACCGGCTGGGCCTGGTTCGGATCGGCGATCTGTACCCCCTGCCGCGCGCCCAGTTGGCACGCCGGTTTGGGGTCGATCTGGTCCGCCGGCTGGACCAGGCCCTGGGGGCCGTCCAGGAGCCGGTCTCCCCGGCCCGGCCGCGCGCGCCCTACAGCGCCCGGCTGACCCTGCCGGAGCCGATCGGCCTGAAGGCGGATGTCGAGGCCGGGTTGGCCCGGCTGCTGGCCCCCCTGTGCCGGCGGCTGGAGGCGGACCGGATGGGCGCGCGCGGCTTCCGGCTCTCGGCCGGGCGCACCGACCATGTCACGGTCACGGCGGAAATCGGCCTGGCCCGGCCCAGCCGGGACACGGCCCTGATCGGCCGGCTGTTCGGCCCCAAGCTGGACGGGCTCGACGCCGGCCACGGCATCGATGCCTTGCGCCTGCAGGCCCTGGGGGTGGAGCCGCACACGCCGGTCCAGCGGTCCGGCTTGCCCAGCCGGGGGGCCTTGGGCGGCACCGCCCAGGATTTGGAGGATCTGGTCGGCCGGCTGGGCAACCGCATCGGCTTCGAGCGGGTCGGCCGCTTCGCGCCCCGCGCCAGCCACATCCCCGAACGGGCGTTCGCGGTCGAACCCGCGGCCCGGTCGGCCCGGGCCGAGGCCGGCACGGGCTGGGGCTGGGATCCGCCCCGGCCCCTGACCCTGTTCACGCCCGAGGCGGTGGCATGGCCGGACGCGCCGCCGCCTGGCCGGCCGGCGGGCCGGCTGCGCTGGCGGGGGCGGGAGCTTCTGGTCGCCGGCGCCGTGGGGCCGGAGCGGATCGCCCCCGAATGGTGGCGGGCCAATCCGGGTTGGGGGCCGGGGCCGCGCGACTATTGGCGGGTGCGCGGCGCCGACGGCACCCGGCTGTGGCTGTTCAGCACCGGGGCCGAGGGGGACGGCCGCTGGTTCGTCTGCGGGGTGTTCGGATGACCGGCGGGGGGCCGGCCGGCGGCTATGCGGAACTGGCGGCGATTTCCAACTTCACGTTCCTGACCGGCGCCTCCCATCCGGAGGAATTGGTGGCGCGGGCGGCCGAGCTGGGCCTGTCGGCCATCGCGATCGGCGATGTCAACAGCCTGGCCGGCATTGTCCGTGCGTACGCCGCCGGGCGGGAGCACGGCATGCGGGTGCTGGTCGCCTGCCGGCTGTTCGTACGCTCGGGCTTGCGGATCATCGCCTTGCCCCGGGACCGGGACGCGTACGGCCGGCTGTGCCGGTTGTTGAGCCTGGGCAAGCTGCGGGCGGAGAAGGGCGGCTGCGATCTGGGCCTTCGGGACCTGCTGGACTGGGGGGCGGGGCTGGAGCTGGTCCTGGTGCCGCCGGCACGGTGGCGGATCGGCGATCTGCGCGCGGCCCGGCGCCAGCGCGCCCGGTTCGGCGACCGGGTCTGGCTGGGGATGGCGCCCGGGTATGACGGCCGCGACGACTGGCGTTTCATGGCGTTGGCGCGGCTGGCCACGCGGCTGGGGGTGCGGCCGGTGGCGATCGGCGATGTGCGGATGCATGACCGCGACCGGCGGCCGCTCGCCGATCTGCTGTCCTGCATCCGGCTGAAGACCACCATCGACCGGCTGGGCCACGCCGCCCTGCCCCATGCCGAGGCGTGCTTGAAACCGCCCGAAGCCATGGCCGCGCTGTTCGCCGATCACCCCACCGCCCTGGCCGCCACGCTGGAGATCGCGGCCGCCTGCCGGTTCAGCCTGGCGGAGCTGAAATCGGATTCCCCGAAGGGATAACCGGAGGTGAGCATACGGACCCCCGCCAGGCCCCGCAGGCCGAAGGTGATCGTGACCCGGCCGTCATCGAGCGCGGCGGTGTCGGACACCAGCGCGACGTCCGCAATGAGTTGCTCGTGGTGGCGGTTCAGGAAATCGTCGATGCCGACGCTGCCGCATTCCTCCTCGCCCTCGATCATGACGGTCACGGGCCCGGGCAGCTTCTGCCCGGCATCGTGATAAGCCCGCAGCGCTTCGAGGAAGCACATGCACTGGCCCTTGTCGTCGTTGGCGCCGCGGGCAAACACGCTGGGCTCAGGCTCGCCGTTGGGCCCCGGGGCTTCCCGTACGGCCGGCTCGCAAGGCGGGCTGTCCCACGCGTCCACCGGGTCCGGTGGCTGCACGTCGTAATGCCCATAAAACAGCACGCGAGGGGCGTCGGGAGCCTCGACCTGGACGTCGTGGGTGTGAGCGAGCACCACCGGGTGGCCGTCTGTGACACACACCTTTGCGTGCAGCCCGGAGCCCCGCAGGTGTTCGGCGACCCAGCGGGCAGCGGTCTGAATGTGCTCGGCGTAGGCCGGGTCGGTGCTCACGCTGGGGATGCGGAGCAGGTCGAACAGGCGTTGCTGAGCGGCCTCGACACCGGAGGGGCTGAGGGAGGATGCGGGATCGGCAGCGGCGGCGGTGTGAGGTTTTCCCGATGCGTTCATGCTCGCATGCTACCCGGTCGCAGAGGCCATGCCGGGCGACCGGCAGCGCTGAAGCGGAGCCGACCGACTGAAGAGTGAAATGAATAAATGAAAAACCTTCATACCCGTCGTAAGGGCGCGCGATACGGGGAGCGGCAAGATTTCAAAGCGTTAAGCGATTTTCAAAAAGGGGTTTATGTGTATT
>CAYNRD010000031.1:0-11460 GCA_964399515.1 uncultured Mycobacteriaceae bacterium
GCAGGCTGCCCGACACCACGATCGGGTCCAAGAACGGCTTCAGCGGCGTGGTCACGCAGGCCTGCAGCGGGATGGTGGTGATCGGCAGGGTCAGCCCGGCCAGGCCGGCCACCAGGCTGGAGGCACCGGCCACCGCCTGCAGGACGATAGGGGCCGCGATCGGCCCCCGGTCGGTCTCCACCCCTTCGACGCGGGAGCCGTCGGCGCTGACCCTGATGCCGGTGACGGTGGTGGCCTGGTGGATCTCCACGCCCCGCTCGGACGCGCGCCGGGCATAGCCCCAGGCGACCGCGTCATGGCGCGCGGTCGCACCCGGCGGGTGGTACAGCGCGCCCAGGATCGGCAAATGGGCGTCTTGGGACAGGTTCAAGGGCGGGCACAGCCGGGCCAAGGCATCCGGCCCGACCACGTCCGAGTCGACCCCCAGATGCTTGTTGACCTCCGCCCGCCAGCGCATGGTCCGCATGGCGCCGTCGGTATGGGCCAGGGTCAGATGGCCCCGCTCGGCGTACAGGATGTTGAAGCCCAGCGCGTCCGAAAGCCCGCGCCACAGATCCATGCTGGCGGCATAGAACGCCACCCCTTCGGACGTCAGATAATTGGCCCGAATGATCGCGGTGTTGCGGGCGGTGTTGCCACCGCCCAGATACCCCTTGTCCAGCACGCAGACCGACCGGATGCCGTGGCGTGTCGCCAGTTCATAGGCGGTGGCCAGGCCATGCCCGCCGGCGCCGATGATCACCACGTCATAGGCGGGCTTTAGGGCCGTGCGCGCCGGCAGGTCCCTGGGCGGCGCGCCGCCGAACAGACCCTGTTTGAGGAGTGCCAAGGGCATCGTATGATCGCTTCCGCCTGACCCGACTCGCCCGTCGGTCGGATATCGTAAACCCCCAGACCGAAGCAGACCGCCGATGCGGCCATCGGCCCCTTTCCGACCTTCACCGGTCCAAGCCCGAACGGGAGGTGGCGCGTGACGGCCCTGTCGACCCCCCTGCCCCCGCCGTCCGATGGTGCCATGCGCACCGTGATCGGCTTGATGAGCGGCACCTCGGGGGACGGCATCGACGTGGCCGTGCTGCGCACCGATGGCGTGGGCGTGGTGGGCTGGGGCCCCTACCGCACGGTCGGCTATGACCCGCCGCTCCGGCGGGAGCTGCTGGCGGCGCTGGCGGACCCGGCCGGGGATCTGACCGGCCTGGAACACCGCCTGACCCAGGCCCATGCCGCCGCCGTGCGGGCGTTCCTGGCCGGCACCGGCACCGACCCCCGGGACATCGACCTGATCGGCTTTCACGGCCAGACCGTGCAGCATGCGCCCCACCAGCGCCTGACCCGGCAATTGGGCGACGGTGCGGCGCTGGCCCGGGCCCTGCACCTGCCGGTGGTGTTCGATTTCCGCACGGCGGATGTCGCCGCCGGCGGCCAGGGCGCGCCCCTGGCACCGCTGTACCACGCCGCCCTGGCCCACGGGAGCACGGGCACGGACCCGATCGCGATCTTGAACATCGGCGGGGTCACCAACCTGACCTTTCTGGACGGGGCCACGGTGCTGGCCTGCGATGTCGGCCCCGGCAACGCGCCCTTGGATGACTGGGTCCGCCGCACGGCCGGCCTGCCCTATGACCGGGACGGCACGGTGTCCGCCGCCGGCCGGCCGCACACCGGGCTGATCGAAACCTGGCTCCGCCATCCGTTCTATGGTCGGCCGCCGCCGAAATCCCTGGACCGCAACCAACTGACCCCGGCCATGCCGCCCGGCCTCTCGGCGCCGGACGGGGCGGCCACGCTGGCCCATCTGATCGCCGCGGCCGTCGCCCGGGCCGTCGGTGTCCTGCCGGCCCGGCCGGCCGCCTGGTGGGTGACCGGCGGTGGCCGCCACAACCCGACCGTGATGGCGGCACTGGCCCGGGTGCTGGGCGCCCCGGTGGCACCCGTGGAGCAGCTGGGCTGGGCCGGGGACGCGCTGGAAGCCCAGGCGTTCGCGTTCCTGGCGGTCCGGTCGGTGCGCGGCCTGCCGCTGAGCCTGCCGACCACCACCGCCGTGCCGCGCCCGATGACCGGCGGTCGGCTGGCCGATCCCGGCCCCGCCCCGTGACCGGCGCCCAGGCAAGGGCCGACCGCGCCTTCGCCGCCGTGGCCGCCAGCCTGGAGGCCGGCAATATTCCCGGTGCCGCCCTGGGCGTGCTGGACCAGGACGCCGTCGCCATCCGCTGGGGCGGCTTGGCCGAACGGGCACCGCTCAGATCCGCGGTCAAGGCGGAGACCTGGTGGGACCTGGCCAGCCTGACCAAGGTCATGGTCACGGTGCCCGCCGTGCAGGATCTGGTGGCCAAGGGGGCCGTGGCCCTGGATGATCCGATCGGCCGGCACTTGCCGGACCTGTGCCAGGTCACGCCGGACAGCCCGCTGCGCGCGCTCACCGTCCGGGCCTTGCTCAGCCACCAGGCGGGCCTGCCCAATTGGTACCCGATTTATACCCACGGCAATGACGCCAACACCCTGCAGGCCTTCGTGCTACAGCGGGACTGGCCGCTGCGCGAGCCCGTCTATTCGGATCTGGGCTACATCCTGCTGGGCGTGATGATCGAGCGGCTGGCCGGGCGCCGCATCGCCGACCTGCCCATGGGCGCGGGCTTGAGCTTCCGCCCAGACCCGCGCCGGGTCGCCGCCACCGAGCAATGCCCCTGGCGGCGCCGGGTGATCCGGGGGTCGGTCCATGACGAGAACGCCGACGCGTTGGGCGGGGCCGCCGGCCATGCCGGGTTGTTCGGCACGGCGGCGGGCGTGCTGGGCTTCGCCCGCACCCTGTTGTCCCAGGCGCAGGCCGGCACCGGCCCGGATCTGGCCCGCCCGGTGGCGCCGGGGCGCGGTTTGGGCTGGGACCTGAAGACCAAGGGCTGGGCCGGCGGGGAGGCATGCTCGGACCGGACCATCGGGCATTTGGGCTTCACCGGCACGTCCCTGCACATCGACTTGGATCGGCGCCGGGCATGGTGCCTGCTGACCAACCGCGTGCACCCCAGCCGCCACGTGGAGACTGGCATCATGGCGCTGCGCCGAACGGTGGCGGACCTGGTCAACGAAGACGCCATCGGCGGCGCGTGACCACTGGCGTCACGCCGTACGATTTGTCTTGGACTGTCTGGTCGAGCCCCAGGGGCGCGGATCAGTAAATGCTGACCCCATAGCGGCCCACACGGCGCGTGCGGCGCTGGGCCAGCGACCGTTTCGTGCGCTTCAGCTCTCTCGCGAGCAATAACAGTATCTTTGTCATGGTTATTCTGACCCCCGTATTTCGTTTGTTATCGTTCAAAGTTGGGATGGAACGCAACAACGTTACTTGCGTCTCAAGCAAACGTGACCCCACCGTTCGGACCCGGTCCGGCGGCCCGCCGAACGCGCGGGTCTTCAACGCTGGCTCAGGGGTCGGCGGCCAACGCATGCCGCAGCCGCCCGCCGGCGGCATCCAGGATGCGCGCGGCGCCGGCGGCGTCGATCCCCTTGGCCAGCATGACCACGGCGGTTTTCGCATGCCCGCCGGCCTCGGCCAGGGCCGCCTCCGCACGGGCGGTGTCGGCCCCGGTCAGATCCCGCACCATGGCCAGCGCCCGCCGCTCCAGCTTGGCGTTGGTGGCCAGCACATCGACCATGCGCCCGTCATGGACCCGGCCCAGATGGACCATCAGCGCGCTGGAAAACAGGGTCAAGGCGGCGCGCTGGGCGGTGCCCGCCTTCATTCGGGTCGAACCGGCGATCGCCTCCGCCCCGGTTTGCAGCAGGATCGGCCGGTCCACCTCGGCCAGGATCGGCGTATCGGCGACATTGGCGATGCCGATGGTCAAGGCGCCCGCCGACCGGGCGGCCTGCAAGGCCTGGCGGGTGAACGCGGTCTGGCCGCTGGCGGCGACGCCGACCGCCACATCGGCCGGGCCGGGCGCCAACGCAGTGATGCGCGACGCCCCATCGGCGCCGTCATCCTCCGCCCCCTCGACCGCACCGGTCAACGCCGGCGCGCCCCCGGCCAGGACCAGGGCGCGCCGGTGCTCGGGCCAGCGGAAGGTCGGGGTCAGTTCTACCGCATCCTGGATCGCCAGCCGGCCCGAGGTGCCGGCCCCCACATAGATCAGCCGGCCCGTATCCCCGGCCAGGCGCACCGCCGCCGCCTCCACGGCGCCGGCCAGGCTGCCCAGGGCCGGCCCGATCGCGGCGACCGCCGCCAACTGCCCCTCATAAAACGCCTGCAGGGTTTCCAAGGGCGGCCAAAGATCCAACCCCCTGGATCGGGGCGTGACCTGTTCGGTATGCATTGCCACCCCCCTGACCATGGCGCGCGCGTGTGGGCGTGCGACCTTTTACGGATATTCGGATGCGCTTTCCATGACCCTGTATCTGGGGATCGACGCCGGCGGCACCGGCACCCGGGCACGCCTGACCGATGCGGACGGCCGGGCCGTGCGCGCCCCCGCCCCCGGGCCTCGCCTTCCCTCTGCGGCCGGCGGGGCGGGGGGCCCCGCCGCGGCCCCGGCGGGCAGCCTGCGCCTGGGCGCAACGGCGGCGGGCGAGGCCGCGCTGGCGGCGGCGCGCGCCGCCTTCACCCAAGCGGGCCTTGACCCCCGGGACGCCGGTGCGGTTGCCGCCGGCCTGGGCATCGCCGGGCTGTCGGATGCCGCTGGCCGGGCGGCCCTGCTGGCCTGGCGGCACCCCTTCGCCCGGCTGACCGTCGCCACCGATGGGGAGATCGCCTGCCTGGGCGCCCATGGCGGGGCCGAGGGCGGCCTGGTGGTGCTGGGCACGGGCTCCATCGGTGTCGCCCGCGCCCAGGGCCGGGTGCGGGAGGTCGGCGGCTTGGGCTTTCCGATCTCGGACGGCGGCAGCGGGGCGATGATCGGCCTGGACGCGGTCCGGGCGGTGCTGCTGGCCTGGGACGGGCTTGGGGCCGGCACCGCCCTCACCGGTCCGGTCCTGGCCCGGATCGGACCGACCGCCCAGGACGCGGTCGGCTGGTCGGCGGGCGCCCAGCCAAAGGACTATGCGGCCCTGGCCCCGCTGGTGTTCGCCGCCGACGCCACCGGGGACCCGGTCGCGACCGGGAGCATGCGGCGGGCCGGCCGGGCGGCGGATGCGCTGATCGGGCGCGTGATCGATCTTGGCTGCCGAAGCGTCTGCCTGCATGGTGGTGTCGCGGGCCGGGTCCGCCATCACCTGCCGGCGGACGGCCGCTGGCAGGGTCGCCTGATCGAGCCGGCGGCCGATGCCCTGGCGGGGGCCGTGATGCTGGCGCGCAGGCCGGAATTGGCCGGCCAGCCCTGGGCCCATCGGGAGACGCCGTGACCCCCCCTTCCCAAAACCGACACGCCCTTCTGGGCGCCCGGGTGTTTACCGGCGAGGAGATCCTGTCTGGCCGCGCCGTGGTGCTGGGCGCGGACGGCCGGATCGAAGCCATCCCGGAGGCTTCCGACCTGCCGGCCGGGGTGGCGCGGTCCGATCTCGCCGGTGGGCTGGTGGCGCCCGGCTTCATCGACTGGCAGGTCAATGGCGGCGGCGGCGTCTTGTTCAATCACGCGCCCACGCCGGAGGCGATCGGCACGATCCTGGCCGCCCATCGCCGGTTCGGCACCACGGGCGCCCTGGTCACCCTGATCAGCGACACGGCCGCGGTGATGCAGGCGGCCCGCCGGGCAGTGGCGGCCGGCCTGGCCCAGGGCCTGCCCGGGCTGTTGGGCATCCATTTCGAGGGGCCGTGGCTAAGCGCCGACAAGCCCGGGGTGCATCGCCCCGACCGGCTGCGTGATCCGGACCCGGCCGATTGGGCGGCGATCCGGGGCCCGGACGCGGGCGCGGGTCCCCAGGGCATCACCCTGGTGACCCTAGCGCCCGAACGGGCCGGGCTGGACGCGATCGAGGATCTGACCCGGGCCGGCATGGTGGTATCGCTGGGCCATTCGATGGCCGATTTCGCCACGGCCATGGCAGCGTTCGGCGCCGGCGCCAAGGCCGTCACCCATCTGCACAACGCCATGGCGCCCCTGGCCAGCCGGGAGCCGGGGATGATCGGCGCCGCCCTCAGCCATGGCGGCGTGTCACCGGGGCTGATCGCGGATCTGCACCACGTCCACCCGGCGACGCTAAAGCTCAGCATCGCCGCGGTGGCGGGGGCCGGCGGCTCCGGCCGAGCCTGCCTGGTGACCGATGCCATGCCGCCTGTGGGTACGGATCTGACCGAATTCGACCTACAAGGGCGGCGGGTCACGGTTTTGGACGGGCGCTGCATCTGTGACGGCAGCCTGGCGGGGTCGGCCCTGGACATGGCCCAGGCGGTGCGCAACGCGGTCACCCGGGTCGGCGTGCCGCTGCCCGAAGCGCTACGCATGGCCTCGGCCTATCCGGCCAAGCTGCTGGGGCTGGCGCACCGAAAGGGCCGGATCGCCCCCGGCTTTGACGGTGATCTGGTGCATCTGGACGACGGGCTTGCCGCCCGCGCCACCTGGATCGGCGGGGTCAGGGCACCAGCCACCGGGATGTGACCGGCCCATCGGCCCAATCGAACACGCAGCGGCGATGGCCGCGGGCGGCCAGGAACAGCCATTCCAACCGGGTGACCGTGACCAGCACCACGCCGAAGGCCCCGCGCCCCTGCCAGCTTTCCGCCTCGGTCGGCGGGCGGTCCTCGAACACCGGCGGCAGGCCCGAGGTCGGCCCGGCCACATCGGTGCCGGGGCCGACCGGGGCCAGATAGCAGCGCCGGCTGGTCAGGCGGCTGGCATCCCAGGCGGCGTCGGCGCCCGCCCCCGCGGTTTCAACCCGGGCGGCCCCGGACAGGCGCAGTTGGATCTTCTGGCCCTTGTCATAGACCAGCACCCCGGCCTTCGGGGTGACGGCCAGATCCTCCACCTTGCCAGACCGCATATCGGTGTGCATGCGCAGTTGCCGGCTGGCGCGGTCGGTGGCGCGCAGGACCACGGTGCGCGCCTGGGGCATGCCGTCGGGGCTGACGGTGGCCAGCACCGGCGTGTGCCCGGCGGCCCGCCGATCGACCACCGCCCGCTCCAGCATCGACCAGGCCTTGTCCCAGATCCGGTCCAAATCGTCATAATAGGGCACATCGGTGCCCCGGCTGGGGGGCGCATGGTGATCTGGCATCGCGAACCTCTTGTCGAACACTCCCCTAAATTAAGGCCGGTTACAAATTCCGTCATCCCCATTACCCTACGCCCCGTGGGGTGGTCAGACCGTCGGCGGGGGCGGGGGGCGTCGCGTGGCAACGGACGACAAGGATAAGCGGGCGGGACGACGGCCTTCGGTCCCCTACCGCCCGGTGGGCGGGGTTCCGTCCGACCTGGTGCGCGCGGCGGCGATCCCGGCACCGCCCGCCCTGGACGACGACGATGGCCTGGAGCGGACGCCGCTGACCCAGGATGAGGTCGAGGACCGAATCCTGAAGCATTATGATTACCTGAAGGGGCGGACCGGCGGCACGCGGCTGAACCTGGCCATGTGTTTGATCAGCGGCCTGGATTTCAGCGGTATGGACCTGCAGGACGCGGAGCTGCGCGGCGCCAAGCTGGTCGGCGCCAGCTTTGAAAGCACCAGTTTGACCCGGGCCAATCTGTTCGGCGCCGATTTGCGCTTGGCCAACATGAAGTTCTGCGATCTCTCGATCGCCGATTTGCGCGGGGTCATCCTGCGCGGCGCCAATCTGGAAGGGGCCACCCTGATCAACGCCGACGCCCGCGGCGGCGACCTGATGAAAAAGCAGGGCGGCGGCGGGCTGGTGAAGGTCAATGAGGACCTGCGACCCGGCCTGGAGAAGACCAACCTGCGCAACGCGCTGTTGACCGGCGCCAAGATGAGCCAGCAGGTCATGCGGGCCGCGGATTTTTCCGGTGCCATCATGCGCAACACGCGGCTGGTCAATTCAGACCTGTCCAACTGCATCCTGCGCGGCGTGCAAATGGACGGCGCCGACCTGACCGGCGCCATCCTGAAGGGGGCGGTGCTGCACGGGGCGGTCTTGACCGGCGCCAATCTGATGGAAACCGACCTGGCCGAAGCGGACCTGAACGGTGCCATCTTCGAGGCCGAGGCCATCGACCGCGCCCATACGGACCGGGCCATCCTGCCGCGCTCGATCAGCCTGCTCAACTCCTCCATGCAGGCCGTGGTCGAGGCGCACCACGCCTGGATCGTCAGCCTGGGCAAGGGCGGCCGACGGGCGGAGTTGGCCGAATACGACCTGTCGAACATGACCTTCGACCGGTTGGACCTGTCCGCCTGCGACGTGTCCCGCAGCTTGCTGGTCGCCGCCCGCATGACCGGGTGCACCCTGTCCATGGGCCAGTTCGTGTCCGCCAACGCCACCAACGCGCTGTTCGTCGGCAGCCGGCTCTCAGGCGCCAATTTCAGCTACGCGATCTTGAACCACGCCGACTTCAGCGGCGTGCGCGCCGACCCCATGCCCATCACCGGCCAAAGCCAGGTCCTGTGGCCGACCAGCTTCAGCCGGGCGTTCCTGAACGATTCGGATTTCGCCCACGCCAATCTTAGGGGGGCCAACTTCAAGGGGGCGGATTGCCGGGGGGTCAACTTCCTGCGCGCGGACCTGACCGCGGCCGACTTCACGGGCGCCACCCTCACCGGCGCCAATTTCGACGGCGCGACGCTGCACGCGGCCCGCTTCGCCGACGCGATCGGCTTCACCCCGCCCGAGGAAGTGGATGACGGCTTGAAACCGCTTCCTTTAGTCTGATCCAACAAAACTTGGTTGTTCCAGGGGGGCCCAATGTTGAAACGGCTGCTGGTCGGGATCGCCGGCTCGCCATCGATCCAGTCAAAGATCGAGACCACCGTGGCGCTGGCCAAGCACCATGGTGCCGCGATCACGCTGATGAGCATCGTGGACACCGGCCGGCTGGAGCACCTGGGCATGGTGCCCATGGGCGCCGGTCACGCTGCCCATCATCTGATCCAAGACCGGATCCGGCGCAGCCACCAAAACGCCGAGACCGGCATCCAGGCCTTCAAGGCCCGGGCGGCGGAAGAGGGCGTTCAAGCCCGGGTCATCCGGGGTGAGGGTGACCCGTTCGCGCTGCTGACCGAAACCTGGAAAACCCATGACCTGTGCGTGCTGGGCCTGCGCGGCTGGTTCGACCACGGCATCGTCGATCAGCCGGACAACGCGCTGTTGAAACTGATCAACGGCGGCGTGCGGCCAATCTTGGGCGTGTCGGAAACCCATCGCCCGATCAGGAAGGTGCTGGTGTCCTATTCCGGCGCCATGGAATCCGCCAAGGCCATGAAGCAGTTCTGCCAGTTGCGCCTGTTGGACGACATCGCCCTGCACATCCTGTCGGTCGAGGATGGCCACGCCCGGGCGGGCTCGCTGGTCGATGACGCGGCGGAGTATTGCCGCGCGCACGGCTTCACCGTCACCACCGCCATCCGCACCGGCAAGCCAAGCCACGTGATGCTGGACGAGGCGGCGGCGCAACAATGCGATGCGCTGGTGATGGGCTCCAGCCACCGGCAGATCCTGTTGCGGCAATGCTTTGGCTCAAACGTTTTGCACGCGGTTCGAAACGCCGATATCCCTATTTTCTTGAGTCACTGATCGTTACCCCCAACCGCCAGGCCGGCCGGGTTCGGTCGCAGGCCGCGGTGGCGCGTTGATGAGCAGACCAAGCAAGGATCCAAACCCGTGGCCACGCTGGGGACCGGGCATGCCTAAGCCGCTGAACCTGGAGATGACCGACGTCATCACCGAGGCGCTGCTGCATCCGCCGTTGCCGGATCAGGTCGATCTTTTGACCCTGCACGGCGACGGCGCGCGCCCCGGGCCCACCGATCCCATGTCGGCGGCCTTGCGGCTGTTGACCTCCACGGTACGCGAAATTGAACTGGTGCGCCGGTACGCTCTGGCGCGGATCGATTGGAACGACCCGGGCATCGGCAACCTGCCACGCCTGGCCGTCGGCCAGCCGGCCAAGGGCCCATTGAGCACGCCGGCGGTGTGGCTGTTGTACATGCTGCTGCTGACCGGACCGGTGGTCGATCCGGCGGTGGACCGGTTCATCCGACGGCTGCTGCGGGCGGCGGTGGGCGCGCAAGATCGGTTCGGCCAGTCGGCCCCCCGGTGGCTGAAACGGTCGCTTGCGGCCCATGGCTGCATTTCGGGCGGAATCCACCGGCACCTGGCGACGGCCGGCGATGGTGATGGGACCGAGCCGCCGCGCGCGGCCGAGGATGGGGCGGCGGCGATCGCCGGCTTCGAGCCGCATCTGGCGACGGCCCTGTTCGGACCCATGGCCATGGAGCGCCTGCCCCGGCACGAGGCGACCGACGCCCGCTTCTGGGAGTATTGCGAGGCGGTGGCGTTCTGGCCCGAGGAGAAGCTGAACGCGCGCACCGTCCAGCAGCATTACCTGAACTTCCCCTACCCGTGGTGGTATGTCTCCCCACAACTGGTCGAACGCCACGCCCTGGCCGATCTGGACCCGGATTTGGGGACGGTGGCGGTGGATCGCCACTGGCGCTTGCGCGGGGCGACCAAACCCCAGAACGTCCTCATCGTCGGCTGCGGCGCCGGGCGGGAGTTGCTGTATTGGCGGGACCGGTTCGCAAGCGCCCGGCTGACCGCCCTGGACCTGAGCCGGCGGTCCCTGAACATCGCCGGGCGCAAGCTTTCGGAAACCCGCCCCAAGGCCAATCCGCCGATCCTGATCCAGGCCGAGGCGATCGAATGGCTGGAGAGCACGGACCAGGTGTTCGACCTGATCATCTCCTCGGGCGTGGTGCACCATCTGCCCGATCCGGCCCGGCTGATCCAGGCGATGCGCAAGCGCCTGGCGTTGAGCGGCAGCGCGTTGATCTCGATCTACTCAAGCCCCCGCTCCGCCCTGTATCGGTGGGTGGCGGAGTACGGCATCCCCGGCGGCGACCTGGCGGCCCTGACCAAATGGCGCGCGGAGATGCTGGACCGCACCACCGGCCATTTCGGCGATGTGCCGCCAGGCCAACTGGCGCCGGTGGCCCGCCGGCTGAAGGACCATGGCGACTGGTATGACCTGTACGGCCTGGTCGATTTTTGCTGGCATCCGGTCCAGCACCTGATCCCGCTGGGGGATTGGGTGGCCATGGCCAAGGCGGCCGGTTTTCGGGTCGACGCGGTCACCGTGCTGCCGGTCCTGGACCCGGCCAACCCGCCCGCCAGCCTGGGCAAGATCATCGAGCGGGTCGAGGACGCGCCGGAGGCGTTCACGGACCTGTTCGGCTTCTGGCTGAGCCCGGTTTAGCGGTTGGCGGGCGCTCACCGCCAATCGACGATCCGGTCCGGCAGGTCCTCGACCGCGAATTCCGTTTCCGGGGTGACCCGGCCGCGCACGGAAATGCCCGCCCGATGGACACTGTCCGGGTCGCCGGACACCAGCGCAAGCCAGTCCGCCAGCCCCCGCCGGTCGAGCGCCA
>CAYNRD010000032.1:0-5787 GCA_964399515.1 uncultured Mycobacteriaceae bacterium
CAAGGGCGATACCCTTGCCTCCGCCCTGATCGCCAATGGCGTGCATCTGGTCGGGCGCAGCTTCAAGTATCACCGGCCGCGCGGCATCTTGCCCGCCGGCGTTGAGGAGCCGAACGCCCTGGTCCAGGTGACGGTCGATGTGCCGCCCTCCAATGATCCCAAGGCGAACCCCCTGGCTCAGTTCAAGACCGATCCCGGCCGCAACGACCCCAACCTGCGCGCGACCGAGGTGGAGATCTTCAGCGGTATGGTCGCCGATCCCCAGAACGCCTGGCCGTCCCTGGCGTTCGACCTGGGCGAGGTCAACGACTACCTGTCACCGCTGTTCCCGGCTGGATTCTATTACAAGACCTTCATGTGGCCGGCATCCATGTGGATGACCTATGAGCGGGTCATCCGCCGCATCGCCGGGTTGGGCAAGGCCCCGACGGCACCGGACCCCGACCGTTATGATCACCGGTATGAGCATTGCGACGTGCTGGTCGCGGGCGGTGGCGTGTCCGGCTTGGCGGCGGCCCTGGCGGCGGGCCGGGCCGGCGCCCGGGTGGTGATCGCGGACGAGCGGGCGATGCTGGGCGGCCAGGCCCTGGCGGAAAGCGCGGACCACACCCTGATCGGCGGCAAGCCGGCTTTGGAATGGGTGCAGTCGGCGGTGGCGGAATTGGAGGGCATGGACACGGTCCGGGTGCTGCCGCGCACCTCGGTCTGGGGATACCATCACCACAACTACCTGACCTTGCTGGAAAAGGTCACCGACCACCTGGCGCCCGCAGACCGGCCCGCCCACGCGCCCCGGCAACGGCTGTGGAAGCTGCGCGCCAAGCAGGTGGTGCTGGCCACGGGCTCCATCGAACGGCCGCTGGTCTTCGCCGACAATGACCGGCCGGGCATCATGCTGGCGGGGGCCGCCCGGCGTTACCTGCATGTCTATGGCGCCTTGGTCGGCAAGCGGCCGCTGATCTTCACCAACAACGACACGGCCTACCGCACGGCCCTGGACCTGCACCGGGCCGGGGCCGAGGTGGTCGGCATCGTCGATATCCGGCCCCAGCCGGAGGGGCCGCTGGTCCAAGCGGCCCGGGACGCCGGCATCGAGGTGCTGGCCGGGCACACCGTGTCCGGGACCCAGGGGCATTTCCGGGTCAACCATGTCTGGGTGCATAAGCTGACCGAGGATGGCCGTGGCATCGAGCCCGTGTTGAGCCAGCCGCCGGTCTATTCCTGCGATTGCCTGTTGGTCTCCGGCGGCTGGAACCCGGCCGTGCATTTGGCCTCCCAATCCCGTGGCAAGCTGCAATACGATTCCGGTTTGGGCAGCTTCAAGCCCTACCAAAGCTATCAGGCCGAACGTTCGGTTGGGGCCGCCAGTGGCACCATGACCACGCTGGAGTGCCTGAAGGAAGGCTTCAAGGCGGGTGCGGAGGCGGTCAAGGCGTTGGGCTTTTCCGCCACCACGCCCCGGGCGCCCAAGGTGGAGGAGGCCGAGGACGGCCCCCAACGGCACCTGTGGCTGCTGCCGTCCGAGCGGCCGGCGGCCAAGGTCAAGGCCTTCGTCGATTTCCAGAACGACGTCACCGCCAAGGACCTGAAGCTGGCCATCCGGGAGGGTTACCAGTCGGTCGAGCACGTCAAGCGCTACACCACCACCGGCATGGCCACCGACCAGGGCAAGATCGGCAATGTCAACGCGCTGGGCATCGTCGCCGAGACGCTGGAGGCCGAGATCCCGGCGGTGGGCGTGACCACCTTCCGCCCGCCCTACAGCCCGGTGACCTTCGGCGCCATCGCCGGCCGGCGGCCGGGCGCCTTGTACGACCCGGTCCGCACCACGCCCATGCATGCCTGGCACGTGGACGCGGGTGCCGTGTTCGAGCCGGTCGGCCAGTGGCAGCGGGCCTGGTATTACCCGCGCCAGAAGGACACCGGCGACCAGGAGACCCTGGACGAGGCGGTGTTCCGGGAATCCAAGGCGGTGCGGGAGACGGTGGGCATCTTCGACGCCACCACCCTGGGCAAGATCGACATCCAGGGCCGGGACGCCGCCGAGTTCCTGAACCGGGTCTACACCAATGCCTGGTCGAAGCTGGGCGTGGGCCGCTGCCGCTACGGCCTGATGCTGGGCGAGGACGGCATGGTCATGGATGATGGCGTGACCGCGCGCCTGGGTGAAAACCATTTCCACATGACCACCACCACTGGCGGCGCCGCCAATGTCCTGACCTGGCTGGAAAGCTGGCTGCAGACGGAATGGCCGGAACTGCAGGTGTTCCTGACCAGCGTCACCGAACAATGGGCGGTGATCGCCCTGGCCGGTCCCAACGCCCGCAAGGTGCTGGCGCCGTTGACCTCGGTAGATCTGGACGGGGCCGCGTTCGGTCACATGGCGGTCAAGGAAGGCCAGGTGGCGGGCGTCGATGCACGGCTGTTCCGGGTCAGCTTCTCGGGTGAATTGGGCTATGAGATCAACGTGCCCGCCTCCCACGGCCGGGCGGTGTGGCAGGCCCTGTGGGATGCCGGCCAACAGCACGGCATCACCCCCTACGGCACGGAGACCATGCACGTGCTGCGGGCGGAAAAGGGCTTCATCATCGTCGGCCAGGAGACCGACGGCACCGTCACCCCGCACGACCTGCAAATGGATTGGGCGGTGTCCAAGAAAAAGGACTTCTTGGGCCGCCGGTCGCTGACTCGCCGGGACATGCTGCGGGACGACCGCAAACAGCTGGTCGGGCTGCTGGCGGACAACCCCCAAACCCTGTTGGAGGAAGGGGCGCCGGTGATCGACACCAAGACGCCAGGCAAGCCGCCGGTGCCGATGCTGGGCCATGTCACCTCCAGCTACCGGTCGCCGTCCCTGGGCCGGACCATCGCCCTGGCCATGGTCAAGTCGGGCGCGGCCCGCATGGGAGAGACGGTGTATGTCTCCCTGCCCGACCGAGTCATCCCGGCCAAGATCACCAGCCCGGTCTTCTATGACCCCGAAGGAGAGCGTCTCAGTGCCTGATTCCCCCCGCGAAACCCCGCTCTCCCCCCATGACATCCCGGCGGTGTCGATGCCAACCCCGGGCCTGATCCTGCGGGAGCGGCCGCACACCGCCAAGATCACCCTGCGCGGCAAGGCCACCGACCGGGACGTGCTGGCCGCCGCCGGCAAGGCGCTGGACCTGGTGCCGCCGACCGAGGTGGGCGCCACCCAGGCCCGGGACGACCTGACCGTGTTCTGCCTGTCGCCCGACGAATGGCTGGTTGAAGCCGCCCCCGGCCGGGACCGAGACCTGGCCGCCGCCTTGACCGACGCCCTGCGCGGCACCGCCTCGGCGGTGATCGACGTGACCGACAACACCACCTGCTTCGTGCTGAGCGGCCCCCGGGTGCGCGACGTGCTGGCCAAGGGCACGCCGTTCGACCTGCACGCGACGGCATTCCCGGCCTATCGGGTTGGCCAAACCTTGCTGGCCCGGGTCGATGTCACCCTGCGCTTCGCCGAAACCTGGCCGGAGGGGGACGTGTTCCACCTGTTCATGCGCCGGTCCTTCGCCGCCTATCTGTGGCAGTGGCTGATCGACGCGGGATTGGAACACGGGGTCGATGCCGCGTGACAATCCCGCCTGGGCGGTCGCGCCCTGGCCGACCGTCCGCCGCGTTCTCGGGCATTTGATGCGCCCGCCGCCCCCAGCGACGGGCCATCTGGCGCAACTGGACGGCCTGCGGGCGGTCGCGGCGTTGATGGTGTTTTTCTCTCACAGCCAGATCGGCAGCCCCAGTTGGGGGGCGATGGGGGTTTGGCTGTTCTTCGTGCTGTCGGGGTATCTTCTGTTCGGGCCCATAGCCCGCGCCGAGGCTCTGCGGCCCCGCGCCTTGGCCGGCTATTACACACGGCGGCTGTTTCGGATCCTGCCCCCGTATGTGTTCGTCCTGATTGTCTACGCGTACTTTTTCTGGGACTGGCGGATCCTCCTGGATCACATCCTATTTCAGTACGCGTACATGCACTTCTGGTCGATCCGAGCCGAGATGATCCTCTATTTGGTGTTACCGCTGTTCGCGGCCGGCTACCTGGCATTTTCGGGCCTGAAGTCGCGACTGATCGGGCTGATGGGCTTGGTCGCCATCGCCTATTGGCTGACCGAAATCCTCCGGCCGCCCTGGCTGCTGTTGAAGATGGATCCGGACACCACCTGGATGATCTTTATCACCCCATTCCTGATGGGGGCGCTGGTGTCCCGGATCGACCCGATGGTATCCGATCGCGCGGCGGCCTGGCTGGGTGCGCTCGGCGCTGGGATCGCGGTGCTGTTGTGCCTGGACATCGAGGCTCTGCATCAGATCCGGATGGGCCTGTTGGGTCTAGAGCGGAATGTCGCGGGGGATAACCCGCTGCCACTCTATCTGTGCGCGACCGCGATCGTTCTGGCGGCGGTTCGGGGCCGGGTCTCGATCCTGGGCCATCCGATTCTGGAGATGTTTGGCCGGATCGCCTTTGGGTTCTACCTCTGGCACATCTTGGCGCTATTGAGCGCGGCACATCTTGGTTTCGACGGCGTCAGCCAGGTCCTGGTGGCCTTTCCGCTGACGCTGATCCCGGCGGTGGCGACGTATTATTTCATCGAAAACCCCAGCCGCAATCTGGGCCGAATGCTCGCTCGGCGGATCAGCGGCGCCCAAACCTCACCGGCCGGTATCACAGCGCGGCAAAAAACGGTCGATCAGCGCTAAAACCCGGGCGCGATATGCCCTGGCCGCCGTTTCGGTCGAGACATCGCCCGGGAACAGGATCAACGGCAGCACGATCTCGGCGCACTGGCTTGGCTCGTCGGCCCCCGCGGCCTCGAACAGCACCAGCAACACCCCGCGAATCCAGACCACCAGGCCGGACTGTTGCCACCAGCCAGGCGGCTTGCCCTCTTTGGTCAGCGCGGTGGCGACCCAGGCGGCGTGCTGGACCGCGAACCCGGCCATGCGGTCGGCGAAAAAGCGCAAGCCGTCCCTGGGATCCGCCAGCGCCCGCACCCCTTGGGACAGGGCCGGGGCATCGGCGATCAGCGCTTCGGTGACCAGGGCCGCGGCCAGATGGGCCTTGGTCTCATATTTTCGGTACAGGGTGCCCTGGCCGACCCCGGCCTCCCGCGCCAGATCCTTCATGGTCACGGACAGGATGGCGTCCCCGGCCATCAGCCGCCGGGCCACCGCCAGGATACGGGCCCGATGGCGGGCCGCGTCCGCCCGTTCCGGCGCTGGATCAAGGCCCAGCTCGGCATTGTGGCGAGCCAGCTCCGCCGCCAGATCGGGTAAGGGCAAGGGTGCGCGCGGGGTCATGGCCTTGATGTGCACGGATCCAGGGCCGCTTGACAAGCGGAGGCGGCCCCGCATAATACGGACACGTGTCCACTTAATCCGCCGCCGGAGATGACATGCCGATTTCCTTTCGCCTGAACGGCGCGCCCGTAACCCTGGATGTCGAGCCGGATATGCCGCTTTTGTGGGTGATCCGGGATGAGCTCGGCCTGAGGGGGACCAAGTTCGGCTGCGGGATCGCCGCCTGCGGCGCCTGCACGGTCCATGTCGATGGTCAGGCGGTCCGCTCCTGCTCCTACCCGGTCGAGTTCGCCGCCGGTGCCGAGGTGACCACGGTGGAGGGGCTGGCGCCGGCCGAAGGCCCGCTGCATGCGGTCCAGCGCGCCTGGTTGGATCACCAGGTGCCCCAATGCGGCTACTGCCAGTCCGGCATGATCATGGCGGTGGCCGCGTTCCTGGCCGAACCCCCCGATCCGACCGACGCCCAGATCG
>CAYNRD010000032.1:5797-11424 GCA_964399515.1 uncultured Mycobacteriaceae bacterium
CTTTGCCGCTGCGGCACCTATGGGCGGATCCGCCCCGCCATCCAGACCGCCGCCAAGCACCTGCGTGATGGAGCCGACCATGCCTGAACCGCGCACGCCCCCCCGGAAATCGCGCAACTGGGCGCGGCTTACCCGCCGGGCCTTCCTGGTCACCGGCGTGGCGGCGGGTGGCGGCCTGGCCGTCGGCGTGGCCTGGCTCAGCCAGTTCGGTAAGGGCGTCCCCGACCGGTTCGCCCAAGGCGGGCCCGACGGCAGCGTTGCCCTGAACGCCTGGATCCGCATCGAGCCCGACAACAGCGTGACCCTGGCCGTCCCCCGGGCCGAGATGGGCCAGGGGGTGTTCACCGGCATCGCCATGCTGATCGCCGAGGAGTTGGAGGTTGGGCTGGACCAGGTGCGGGTGATCCACCCGGACATGCACAGCGTCTACACCAACTACGCCCTGCCCTTGGAGGAAAGCGGCTTGTTCGAGGCCGAGGGCAACCCAGTGCGCTGGGTGATGGCGAAGGTCATCGCCGCCATTCCCTATGTCGGCACCGGCGGCTCGACCAGCATCAAGGATGGCTGGCTGCCCATGCGCCGGGCCGGCGCCACCGCCCGCGCCATGCTGATCACGGCGGCGGCCCGGCACTGGCAGGTCGATGCCGCGGACTGCCGGGCCGCGCGGGGCCATGTCCTGCACCCGGGCGGGGAGGAGCGCCTGCCCTATGCCGCGCTGGCCCAGGCCGCGGGCATGCTTGAGCCGCCGGCGACACCGGCCCTGAAACCGGCCGGCGACTGGTCGCTGATCGGCAGCGCCGCCCGGCGCCTGGACTTGCCCGCCAAGGTCCAGGGCACGGCGGAATTCGGCATCGATGTGGCCCCGCCGGACCTGCTGCACGCGGCGGTTCGGCACAGCCCCGTCAAGGGCGGGACGATCACCGGCTTCGACCCGGCCCCGATCCTGGGCCGGCGCGGCATCGAAGCGGTGGTGGCGGTGCCCGGCGGTGTCGCCGTGGTCGCCGACAACACCTGGCGCGCCCAGCGCGCCGCCGAGGCGTTGGCGATCACCGTCGATGACGGCGGCCATGGCGGGCTGTCCAGCGCCGCCATCGAACGCGCCCTGCACGCCAGCCTGGATGATGCACCCACCCACGTCTTCGAGGAGATCGGGGACGCGCCGGCTGCAATGGCCGGTGCCGCGCGGGTGATCGAGGCCGATTACGCGGTGCCCTACCTGGCCCATGCCTGCCTGGAGCCCATGAACGCCACCGCGCGCCTGAACCCGGACGGCAGTCTGGATGTCTGGGCGCCCAGCCAATCACCCTCGGTCACCGTGATCGGCGCCGAGGCGGCCACCGGCATCGACCGGGACCGGATCCGCAGCCACACGCCGTTCTTGGGCGGCGGGTTCGGCCGGCGGAGCGAGGTGGACTACATCGCCCAGGCCGCCGCCCTGGCGGTGGAATTTCCGGGCCGGCCGATCCAGGTGACCTGGAGCCGGGAGGAGGACACCCGGAACGACGCCTATCGGCCGGCGGTCCGCGCGCGCTACCGCGCCGGGCTGGACGCGGGCGGCCGCCTGATCGCCTTGGAAGGGCGGCTGGCCAGCCAGTCGGTCGAATACGAGTTCGGGGAGCGGGTGCTGCCCTGGGGCGGCGGGGACGGTGCCGGCACCTTCATGAACGCCGCCGGCGCCGCGGCACAGCCCTACGCCCTGGACCATTGCCGGATCGACCACCGGTGGCACCAGTTCCCGGTCCCCGCCGGGTTCTGGCGGGCGGTCGGCCACTCCCAGAACGCCTTTTTCACCGAGACCATCCTGGATGAGGCCGCCCATGCCGCGGGTGCCGACCCGGTGGCGTTCCGCCTGGACTTGCTGGCCCAGGCCCCCCGCCACGCGGCGGTGGTGCGCCGGGCGGCGGCCGATGCCGGCTGGGGCGCGCGGGATCCCGAACCGGGCTTCGGGTTGGGCATGGCCATGCACGAAAGCTTCGGCTCGATCGTCGCCATCGTGGCCGAGGCCGGGCCCGATCCGGCCACGCCGGGCGGCATCCGCGTCCGCCGGGTCTGGGCGACGGTCGATTGCGGCGTCGCGGTCAACCCCGACTGCATCGCGGCCCAGATCGAAGGGGGCGTGATTTTCGGCCTGTCGGCGGCGCTGTTCGGGGAAATCACCGTGACCGATGGCCGGATCGACCAGGCCAACTTCCCCGATTACGACATGGTCCGCCTGGCCGACGCGCCGCGGACACAGGTGTCCATCCTTGAAGGGGCCGACCGGCCCGGCGGGGTTGGGGAGGTCAGCCTGCCGCCCCTGGCACCGGCCGTGGGCAACGCCCTGTTCGCCGCCACCGGCCAGCGCCTGCGGCGCATGCCGTTCCGATTGGCCTGACCCGCGCCCTTACCGCCCGCCGTGACGCGCTTCGGTCGCGCCATGGCGCGGCCAGGATAGCGGGCCGGGCCGTTCCCGCCGTTGATTGCGGAAATTTGACGTTTCCAGCGGAGCAAGGCGGCGATGAAATCCCAAGCGCGGGTGGTGGTGATCGGCGGCGGCGTGGTCGGGGTCTCGACCCTGTATCACCTGGCCAAGAAGGGCTGGTCGGATGTGGTGCTGATCGAGCGCAAGGAGTTGACCTCGGGCTCGACCTGGCACGCCGCCGGCCTGTTGCCGCTGTTCAACATGAGCTACTCGGTCGGCCAGATTCACAAATACTCGGTCAACCTGTATGGCGCCTTGGAGGAAGAGACCGGCCAGCCGGTCGGCTTCTCCCGGGTGTCCAACATCCGCCTGGCCCAGACCCAGGACCGGATGGACGAATACCGCCAATATGCCGGCGTGGCCGCCACCATCGGCGTTCAGGTCGATTTCCTGACGCCCGATGAAGTCAAGGACCTGTGGCCGCTGGTCAACACCGAAGGCCTGATCGGCGCCATCCGCCACCCGGAGGACGGCTATATCCAGCCGGCCGACCTGACCCAGGCCTTCGCCAAGGGCGCCCGGGCCAAGGGTGCGGAGATCTACCGATACACCACGGTCACCGGCATCGAGCGTACGCCCTCGGGTGAATGGTGTGTGAAGACCGACAAGGGCGAGATCACCTGCGAGCACGTGGTCACGGCAACCGGCAACTTCGCCCGGCAGACCGGGGCCATGGTTGGCCTGGACCTGCCGGTGATCCCGGTTTAGCACCAGTACATCGTCACCGAGCCGCACCCAGAAATCCAAAAGCGCAAAGCCGACGGGTTGCCGGAAATGGGCGTGCTGCGGGATTCCGACAACCAATGGTACATGCGGGAGGAGAATGGCGGCCTGCTGCTGGGCCCCTATGAGGTCGGCGCACCCTGCTGCTATGTGGACGGCCCCGCCGACGACAGCGAGTACGAGCTTTTCCAGGAGGATCTGGACCGGCTGGAGCCCCATATCGAGGGCGCGATCTTCCGGGTGCCCGCCTTTGGCGAGGCCGGGATCAAGAAGACCTACAACGGCGCCATCGCCTATACGCCGGACGGCAGCCCGATCATCGGCCCCGCTTGGGACTTGCCGAATTTCTGGCTGAACGAGGGGCACAGCTTTGGCGTCACCGCCGCCGGGGGTGCGGGCTGGCAACTGGCGAACTGGATCGTTGACGGCGAGCCCACCATCGACATGCTGGGCGTCGATCCGCGCCGGTTCGGCGCGTACGCCACCAAGGGTTACCTTAAAAAGAAGAATGAGGAGGCGTACGCGCACGTCTTCATCACCCACTATCCGGACGAGGAACGGCCGGCGGCCCGCCCCCTGCGCCAGGCGCCCTGCTATGACCGCATGAAGGCATTGGGGGCGGTGTTCGGCCAACGGTCCGGCTGGGAACGGCCGAACTGGTTTGCGCCCCCGGGCACCCCGCAAGAGGACCATTGGTCGTTCCGGCGCTCCAATTGGTTCGACGCCATCGGCAACGAGGCCCGCAACGTGGCCCAGAATGTCGGCCTGTTGGACATGACCGCCTTCGCCAAGGCCCGGGTCACCGGCCCTGGCGCCAAGGCATTCCTGGACCGCCTGGTCGCCAACAAGCTGCCCAAGGCGATCGGCCGCATGGCCCTGGCCCACAGCCTGGCGCCGTCGGGCGGCGTGCATTCGGAATTCACCATCCATAAGGAGGCCGAGGACAGCTATTACCTGGTCTCCGCCGGCGCCTATCAGCGCCTGGACCATGACTGGCTGAAGCGGCACATGCCCAAGGACGGCTCGGTCCAGTTCCAGGATTTGACCGGGGCCATGGGCGTGCTGGTCATCGCCGGGCCGAAAAGCCGGACGCTGCTGGAGCGGGTCACCGATGACGACGTGTCCAACCAGGGCTTCAAATGGCTGACCGGCCGGGACATCTGCGTAGGCATGGCGCCCACCAAGGCCTTGCGGGTCAATTTCGTGGGCGAGCTGGGCTGGGAACTGCACCACCCGATCGAATACCAGAACCACATCTTCGACACGCTCATGGACGCGGGATCGGACCTGGGCCTGAAGCCGTTCGGCATCCGGGCCATGGACAGCCTGCGCATCGAGAAGTCCTACCGCATGCCGGGCACGGAGCTGTCGATCGAGTACGCCGCCCTGGAAAGCGGGCTGGACCGCTTCGTCCATCCGGACAAGGGGGAGTTCCTGGGCCGGGACGGCCTGCTGGCCTGGCAAAAGCGCAATTTCAAGAACCAGCTGGTCACGCTGGAGGTGCACGACGTCACCGATGCCGACCCCTTGGGCAACAACCCGATCTCCAAGAACGGAACGGTGGTCGGCCGGGCCACGGGCGGCAATTACGGCTTCCGGATCGAGAAATCCCTGGCCCTGGCCATGGTGGCGCCGGAACACGCCGCGACCGGCACGGAACTGGACATGGACATCCTGGGCGCCAGCCACCGGGTGACCGTGATCCCGGAAAGCCCCTATGATCCGGATAACCTGAAACTGCGTGCCTGAGGCCAGGCGGGCCTTGCGCCCCGGCGGCGGTTGCGCCATAGCTGCCGCGGCTTTCCCCTGGGAGGGATCGCCGCCCCCGCCCGCCGCCGGGGTGGGCCGGCCGCGTGCCGCCCGCCCTTGCCCGCCTCGCCCGACAAACCGCCGAGACCGAAGCCATGGCCGCGATTTCCGATACCCGTTTGACCGCGATCCTCAACAACACCCGGGAGTTGAAGGATAAGCCGATCGAGACCTACTGCTCGGCCGAGGAGTTGGCGCAACTGGTCGGCGAGCTGCAGGGCATGCGCGCCCGGGGCGGGTCCGGCGCGCGCCAAGTGGCCGAAACCGGCGGCGCCCTGGCCAAGGAATGCAAGGACTTCTCGGCCGCCATCGCGTCGGTCGCGCGGGACATCGACACCATGATCGGCATCGGCCGCCAGGCGTCCGACCAGATCCGCTCGGCGACCGATGCCGCCGACAGCCTGTCCAGCGGCATCAGCGGCATCGGCGGCCAGATGGGCGAGGCCACCAACATCGCCGACCGGGCCGTCGCCAATGTTCAGAACACCAATGAGGCGGTGGCGAGCCTGAACGAAAGTGCCGAGAAGATCGGCAGCGTGGTCAAGCTGATCAAGGACATCGCCGGGCAAACCAACCTGTTGGCCCTGAACGCCACCATCGAGGCCGCCCGGGCCGGCGATGCCGGCAAGGGCTT